>DASUEL010000372.1:0-3998 GCA_036275095.1 Bdellovibrionales bacterium | reverse complement strand
ATTCCGTGGGTCGCGAAAACGAGCTTTCGCGCGCCACCCGCGGCGCCGCCGGCTCGTCCCGCGACGACGGCTCCACCGATCGCCATGAAAACCATCAAGACGCCGGTCAAATGCATCACCTTGTAGATCGAATATGAAATCACGTGGAGACCTCCGTTTTTTTGCTTGTACACAGTCATAGTTTCGAATTCGCGCGCTGTCCAGGCCGCTGGCTCGACGATAATCGGGGCCCAGACTTGTAGGCCCCCGGGGAGTGCGAAATAATGAAAGATCGGGTTCAAGGACCGAGCCCGGGATGGAGATGGATCTCTTGCCTCAATACTACAAAATCCTTGCGATCGTTTGCTGCCTATTGACCGCCGGATGCGCCCGCATTGCCACACGCCGACCGGCCCAAACCAAGTCCGTGCCGGTCTACGTGGCGTCGGACGAGATTCGGGAGCTCGAGCTTGCCGAGCCCGAGCGCCCGGAAGCCGAGATTCCGCCTCAAGTGATCGAGGCGAAAATTCGCGAGGCCGACCAGGAGATTCTCGAGGATGAAGCACGCAATGGCGCGCCCCTGAGCCGTCAGATCCCAACCGAGATCAACCGGAGGGTCGAAAAATGGATACAATACTTCTCCAAAAAAGATCGCGCGCGGTTTCAGCGATTCATCAATCGCGGGCTCACCTATCGCCCCATGATTCACAAAGTGCTCGACGAAAGACAAATGCCCCGCGAGCTTTATTACCTCGCGATGATCGAGAGCGGTTTCCGGAAAACCGCGACTTCGCACGTCGGCGCGGGCGGTGTTTGGCAATTCATGCCTGGCACCGGCCGTGACTACGGCCTCACCGTCAATGCGTTCGTCGACGAGCGCCGCAGCCCCGAGCACGCCACTCGCGCGGCCATCGAGTACATCAAAGACCTGCACAATCTATTCGGTTCGTGGTATCTCGCCATCGCGGCTTACAACGCCGGCGAGTTCCGCATCATCGGCGCGATCCGCCGAGCCAATACCCGAAACTTCTGGGAGCTGGTCGATAAGAAAGCGCTGCCCGAAGAGACGATGGACTACGTTCCGAAATTCATCGCGGCGACGATCGTCGGGCGCGCCCCTGCGCAATACGGGTTCAGCGAGCGCATCGAACTGCAGCTGCCCAACACCGAGCTTGCGAGAATTCCATCCGGCGCGACGCTCAAAGCTGTGGCCCGCGCCTCGGGCGTGGCGGAAGCCACTCTGCGCGAGCTCAACCCGCAGCTCATCAAACGCGTCGTACCGCCCACCCGCTCGGGGTATTACGCGATCTCGGTTCCCGCGGGTCAGCGCGCTCTCTTTGAAACACGAGTCGCGCGCGTTCTCGCGGAGGAGCGCGAGCAGCGCCTCAAAGCCGAGCACGCCCGCAAGCTCGCCTCCTCTCGCGCCGCGAAGATCAAAACGTACCGCGTTCGTCCCGGCGACACACTGACCTCAATTGCGGCGAAGACCGGCGTTCCTGTGCAAAAACTCAAACGCGTGAACAAACTACGCCGAGAGAAAATCTACGCCGGGCAAATTCTCAAAGTCGCGCGCAACTGACCGTTCCTCCGCGCCTCGCGCTCAATTCGGCGCGAGCTGCGCCTGGAGGCGCTCGCGCGCTTCGGGGTTCTTCTCGCCCAGCTCGTAAGCTTTTTTGATGATCGCGGCGCGAACGCCGGCGTCGACTCCGTTGAGCCCCCAAATCGAGTTGACGGCCCTGGTCGCCGCTTTCGGATCGCAGCCGCTGTACGCCAGAAGCATGCCGAACAAAGTCGGTCCGCGGTGCTTCATGCCGTTGCAGCCCATTGCGATGAACCGCTGCTGTTCAGCGCACTTCATCATGTTGACCGCGTTTTCGGCGAAAACGGGCCCGAGCTTCGCGAGGTACTCCCCTACGTCGTCCGAATCCATCGGCTTCGAGACGTACCGCCAGTTAAACGCGCGCTTCGCGCCATCGTTTCCGTCGTTGACGTACCACGTGCAGTATTTTTGCGCGGCACTCGCGTTGCTGTACTTCGACGCGAGCTTTTTCACGGAAACGGCCTCGCTGTCGCCGACTCCGAGACCTGCGACTATGACTTGACCTAATTGAAACACCCGCATGCGCTTGAGTCGGCCGGCCTCTTCGGTTTTTTCCGTGGCCTTGAGGCCTTCAAGCGTGCAGTACGCGGGCTGTGCGGCGGCGTCAGTCGCGCGGGCTGCAGGGGCCGCGGCGATCAAGGCCGAGCTGACCAAAGTAACAGATATGAAACGCATATTCCCTCCTGTTGGAAATCAGAGCTTCTTGCTCGTTGAATCTCGTATTCGTGCCTGAAATCGTCTCAGGTGAAACTGCGCGTAAATGTCAGGGTTTGATTAATTATCTGGACTGGCGCGGGGCGCCCGCACGATTCTCTAGTTGCATGAGTAAATCGTGGAAGCTCAAGCTCATCAATTTTTGGCCGCCGTACTTCGGCGCCGGCGTTCGAGTCAAGCGCATCGCTCCCGATCTGCGCGCGATCGACGTCGAAATGAAATTGCGGTTTTGGAATCAGAACTATGTCGGAACTCACTTCGGGGGCTCGCTCTATGCGATGACCGATCCCTTTATCATGCTCATGCTCATCGAAAATCTCGGGCGCGATTACATCGTTTGGGACAAAGCCGCGTTGATTCAGTTCAAAAAACCGGGCAAGGGCAAGGTCTCCGCGCGTTTCGCGCTGACCGCGAATGAGATCGACGAGATTCGCGCCCAAGCCGATCGCGAATACAAAATCGAGCCCAAGTTCACCGTCTCGGTGACCGACGAGTCCGGCGAAACGGTCGCGCTCGTCGAAAAAACTCTGTACGTGCGCCGCAAAGACCGAAAAAAGGGCGAGCCCAGCCGCTCGACGGAGGCTGGACAACGCCATGAATGAGCCGCAACGAAATGAAGTGACCGCCGGCTGTCATTCTTCATTGGCGCCGGCCAACCGGGTCAGTCTGAGCGCGGGCGCGGCGATGCTCGCGATCGTATTTAGACGAGGGCGATGAGCGATGCGCTGGCCGCCACCCGCACAAAAGGGTCACGTCAACTACCATTGGTTCGATCGTTTCACGCTTGTTCATTTCGCGATTGGCGCGGCCTATGGCGCCCTGGGGCTTTCGTCTTTTTGGGCATTGTTTCTTGCGGTAGCGTGGGAAACCGCAGAGAACCCGATGAAGGCCTACTTCCCGTATATTTTTCCGAATGCCACGGCCGACACGTGGAAAAACCTGGTCGGCGACATTTTAGCGGTCATGACCGGCTGGTTTCTCGCGTCTCAAATAGTGGCGTTAGCATAAATCATTTGCCTCCCGATACCGAAGCGGTACGCTTTCGCTATGACCGCTTGTGGAATCACCGCCCGCCTGACCGAAAAGGGCATTCGTCCGACCGCTCATCGCGTGAATATCGCCAAGCACGTTCTCGCCACCCACTGCCATTTCACGGCTGAAGACGTCTGCGCCTGGGCTCAGGAGAATCTGAAAAAAGTCAGCCGCGCGACGGTGTACAACACACTCAATGAGCTTTCGAACGCCGGGCTCTTGCGCCCTCTTCAGACCGCCGAGTCGGCTTCGGTCATATTCGACAGCAACACGGCCGACCATTTTCATGTGTATGATTCGGGGACGGGCCAGCTGCTCGACATTGAGCCCAGCCTCATTCACCTCGAGCGGTCGCTTCGTGATCAGTACGACATCGAGAAAATCGAAATTATCATCAGGGGCCGGAAGAAGAGCTGACCCGCACCCGCCTCAAAAAATAAAAGCGGCTCGCCCGCGAAGGATGAGCCGCCATAGAATCCAATCGATTGATGGCCTCAGGGGGTGTTGACGTTGGACGGAATCTCGTAGAAGCGGAGCTGTACGAGCTTCAGGCCGTTGTTGACGAAATCCCAGAAGTACTCGTAGGCGCTGCTGCTGAACAAACCGATGCGCTCCATGACGCCATCGGCGTCGGTGTCGACGTAAGTCGTCAAGAGCTCCCGTGAAACGTTGG
>DASUEL010000371.1:0-2506 GCA_036275095.1 Bdellovibrionales bacterium | reverse complement strand
CCTTCGTTCATGCTCCGCGGCCGCAAGCATTTCATCTCGAACGCGCCGTTTGCCAAGCGCTTCGTCATAACCGCTTTTGAAGATCTGAAAAGAGCGCGGGAGACCGCCGCGCTCGTCGTCGCCGACGGAAGCGCCGAAGGCCTCACGCTCGGCGCGCCCGAAAAAAAGATGGGCCAGCATCTCTGCCCCGCCGCGGCCGTGTACTTTGACGACGTGGTTATCCCGCAAAGCCGGGTCGCGCTCATCTCGAAGCCCGCCGAGAGCCGGCAGCTGATGATGGATGTCCTGGCTTTCGGCCGAATCGGCGTCGCGATCATGGCCGTTGGCTCCATGCGGGCCGCGCTTCACGAAGCCCGTGCAGAACTCGAACCCGCTTGGCTCGGCCAGGAATGGTGTCAGCACGAGCTCGCGCGCCTCAGCGAAGAGATTGAGGCCTGTTCGCGCCTGGCCTGGTCGGCCGCGTTCGAAGCGTCTGTCCACGGTTTCCACAGAGCCATCTACAATCCGCTATTCACGGCCGCCGACCGGACCGGACTGCTCGGCTTCGTGAAACCGTCGTCCGGAAAACGCCTGTCACAGATTTCAGATTCGCGCAGGCTGGAACTTTCGGCTCTCGGATCCGCGGTGAAGGCGTCCGTCACAGACCGCGCGATGCGCCTGGTGCACGATATTCACCGCCTGGCGGGCTTGCCGGCCGCGCGCCGGCCGGGTGTCCTTGAAAAAATCTTTCGCGATCTTAAACTCCTGCAAATTTATGAAGGTCCGAATCTCATCAACCGCTTGAACCACTTCAATATGTCCGAGCTGGCATCCGACGCCGGCTTTCGGCCGTTCAGCGAACCGCTGCCGCCCGCGCCGAAGGAGCCCTCGAGATGAAGTTCGATTTCGTCGAGCGCGAGCTCACCTGGAGCGAGCTGAACGAATACCTGGGCGACGCCGACCGCGAGCTTCCGGAAGCCGATTGGCTGATGCTGCTCCAGCGGCTGGCGAGTCAAAACGCCTCGCTCGCCTTGCGCTTGTACCTCCGCCGAATGGCCGCCGCCTTCGAGCCGGGCGATTCCCAAATGGAGTGCGCGCTTCCGCTGTTCGAGGCACCGGGCACTAGACGCGCGGGCCGCGCATTGTTCGCGGCGACGAGCCTGACGCCCGCGGTGATTCTGCTGCCTGAGCTGAGCGGGGAGCGCGTCGTCTGCGGCCGCGTTCGTGCCCCGCTCGCCGACGCTGAGTTGCCAGCGTCATCCGCACGCTCCGAGCCGCGGCTCTGCGGGCTCGAGGGCCTCCCGCTTCTCGAGCTCGAGCGCATCGAGGCTCCGGCAGGCGAGTTGAGGCCGATACCCGGCATTTTCAGTCTGGGCATCTCGCGAATCGTCGTGGGCCGGCTCAACCGCGCGCTGAAAATCGCCGAGACCTACATGAGCGAGCGCCGTCAAGGCGGCCGCACGCTCACGCAGTGGAGCGAGCCCGCGCGGCAGCTCAGCGACCTGCGCTGGAGCCTCGGCAACTGGGAACACGCGCTCGCGCGTACACCGCCGTCGCGTTCGCTGGCGCTGCAAACGCGGCTGAACGAAGCGTCGTTCGAATTCGTTTCGGCATGCATGGATTTGATGGGCGGCGCCGGCTACATGAAAGAATACGGGCTCGAAGAAATCTACCGCGACGTTCTCACCCTCGCAGCAGTTTGGGGTTCGTGCGCGGAAAAGCGCTTGTGGCTACTTCAACAGGAGAGACTATGGCCAAAATCTTGATCACCGGCCCGACTTCAGGTATCGGCCGCCACGTGGCCCTGCAGCTCGCCGAAAGCGCGAGACTCGGCGAGGCGCGAAACGAGCGGCACGAATTTTATCTGGTCGCGCGTTCGACCGAGGGGCTCCAAAAGATCGCGGGTGAAATGCGCGACATCACGAAGCAGGCGGCAATTCATACTTTCGCCCTCGACCTCAGCGAAAAAGGCGCGGCCGAGCAGATCGCGAAAAAAATCAAAGACGTCGACGTGCTGATACTCAACGCGGGAGTGGGGTTGTCAGGCCGCTTTCTCGATCAGCCTCTCGAAAAGATCGAGAAGATGTGGACGCTCAACTGCGAATCGACGGTCGAGCTGTGCTGGCATTTCGGCCGCAAAATGCGCGAGGCCAAGAGCGGAAAGATCGTGCTCGTTTCGTCATTCGCCGGTTTCTTGCCTGTTCCGTACTTGAGCGTATATTCCGCGAGCAAAGCGTTTGTCTCGGCGCTCGGCGAAGCGCTGCACGAGGAGCTGCGCGAGCACGGAATCGACGTCACCACCGTCTGCCCGGTCGGCGTCAAGACACAGTTTCACATCAAAGCGGGGCTTTCAGACGGGCTCGTTCAAAAGTACGACATGACGATGTCGACACCCGAAGCTGTAGCGGCCGCGGTGGTCGCGGCCACGCGCAATGGCGGGTACGTGGTCATTCCGGGTTTCAGCAACCGATTGTTCAAGAAGACGATGGGCTTGTTTCCGCGCCGGTTTTTGATCGGCCAGATCGCG
>DASUEL010000370.1:0-6081 GCA_036275095.1 Bdellovibrionales bacterium | reverse complement strand
TTCTTTGGAGTCCTTGATCGACGCCTTCGTCGAGCCTTCGAGCCGGATGTTCGCCTTGATGTACTCGACCGCGCGATAAGCACCCGTCGTCACGGCTTGCATCGAAGCTCCCGTGAACCAGTAAATCACGGCGCCGCCGGTGATGAGACCCAGCAGAACCTTCGGATCGAGCAGGTCGAGCTTGAGGTTCAAGAGCAGGATGATCGAGAAGATCATCGTGGTCGCGCCGATAACCGCGGTACCGATGAGAACCGGTTTCGCGGTCGCCTTAAAGGTGTTACCGGCCGAGTCGTTGTCTTCGAGGAAGTGCTTGCCCTTGGCGAAGTTCGGTTTGAAGCCGAAGTCTTTTTGAATTTGGCCCTCAATGCCCGAGATGTTCTCGATTTGCGAGAGCTCGAACACCGATTGGGCATTGTCGGTCACGGGACCGTAGCTGTCGACCGCGATCGTCACCGGGCCCATGCCCAGCATGCCGAACGCCACGAGGCCGAACGCGAAGACGGCCGGATAAACCATGAATTGCTCGAGGCCTTGGAGGGCGGTGAGGTAGGCGACCAGCATGAGGCCGACCATGACCATGCCCTTCCAGAAAGCGGAGAAGTTACCGGCAACGAGGCCCGAAAGAATCGTCAGTGAGGCGCCGCCTTCGCGGGATGCGCTCACGATTTCAGCCACGTGCTTCGACTTGGCGGACGTGAAGATCTTGGTGAACTCCGGAATCAGGGCCGCGGCCAAAGTACCGCAGCTGATGATGACTGAAAGCTTCCACCACGCGCCGCCGGCCATGTCAGCCAGCATCGTGTGGCTCACGAGGAAGGTGACCGCGATTGAAACGAGCGAAGTGACCCATACCAGCGAGGTGAGCGGGGCTTCGAAATCGAAGTGGTCTTTGTTGGCGTACATCGCGCGCGAGGCGACGTTGTTGAGCCAGTATGAAAGGACCGAGGTGATGATCATCAGAACGCGCATCACGAAGATCCAGATGATGAGCTTGGCCTGAAGAACGTCGCCGCCGGGCTGAAGCGCCAGTTTGCCGTCGGCGCCGGGGAGCATGCCCACGGCCAGAATGATGAAGGTGATCAGGGCCACACCGGTCACGCCGTAGGTTTCGAAACCGTCAGCCGTCGGGCCGACCGAGTCACCGGCGTTGTCACCCGTGCAGTCGGCGATTACGCCGGGGTTACGGGCATCATCTTCTTTAATATTGAAAACGATCTTCATGAGGTCGGAGCCGATGTCGGCGATCTTCGTGAAGATACCGCCGCAGATACGAAGCGCCGAAGCACCCAATGATTCACCGATCGCGAAGCCAACAAAGCAGCTGCCGGCGGCTTCACGGGGCACGAACAGGAGGATGATGATCATCATGATGAGCTCGACGCAAATCAAGAGAACGCCGATCGACATGCCCGCGCGGAGCGGAATGTCCATGACCGAGTACGGGCGCGCCTTCAGAGCGGCAAACGCCGTGCGGCTGTTCGCATACGTGTTAATGCGGATACCGAACCAAGCGACGCCGTAGGAGCCCAGAATGCCGAGCACCGACCAGAACAGGATCAGCATCACGCGGCCGATGTCCATGTGCAGGAGGCCGAAGAAGTAATAGAAAATCGCGGAGCCGATGAAGAGCTCGAGGATCACCAGGAACTTACCCTGCTGGATCATGTAGGTCTTGCAGGTCTCGTAGATGAGAGCCGAGATATCGAGCATCGACTTGTGAGCGGGCAGGCGTTTGATGCCCATGAACTCGTACAAACCGAAAGCCATACCGAGCACGCAAACGACCAAACCGATCATGAGCAGCTGAGTGCCGGCAACCTGGCTTCCGAAGAAGCTCACGGTGGTGCCGAGATCGGGCATATGCAGATCGGCTTCACTTGCAAACAAGCTTGGCGTTGTGAGTAAGGCCGCGAAAAACGCGAAGAACCAGTAACGTACATCCTTTTTCAAGATGCCTCCTCCTGTAATTGTAGAAAAGGAACGAGTTCTTATAAGCATCCGCCTGCACCGTTTCAAGTGTTTTTCCGGAAGGTTTATGAGGATTTGTGAGTCGTGACTTCATGGTGGACAACCCGCTTGACTGAATCTACTCTTGAGGATGAGTTGGACGACATAACGATTCGTGTCAAACGCTCAAAGTGATGCGTGAATGCGACAGTCGAGCGAGTCCGTGAGTGGTACGACACGATATTCTGTTAACAGATTCTTAAAGCGAGTGATGTATGCAAAAGCAGATTGTTGAAACGATGAACGCGCCAAGACCGGTGGGCCCCTATTCTCAAGCCGTCATGGTCGGACAGTTTCTTTTTTGTTCGGGCCAGATCGCGATCAACCCCGAAACCAACGAGGTTCTTCAAGCCGACGTTCAAACGCAGGCGCGACGGGTGATGGACAACCTCAAGGCGGTCGTCGAAGCTTCGGGCCTCACGCTCGAAAATGTCGTGAAGACCACGATTTTTTTGACCGACATGGGCGACTTCGCCGCCGTCAATGACGTTTATCAAAATTACTTCGTTCGCAAATTTCCGGCCCGCTCGACGATCCAAGTGTCGGGGCTTCCTAAAGGTGTAAAGGTCGAAATTGAGGCCGTTGCCGTTCGCCACTCCTAAGCCGAAGTGGTTGGCCGTCGCCGCCGTTCTCGCGGCCGGTCTCATTTGGCTTTTCTGGCAGGAGTCACGGCGTGTCCTGGCGACTCCGTTCACGGCCTGGGAGAAGGATGCGGCGGCTGACTGTGCCGTCGTTTTGACCGGTGGGCCCAATCGCGTGCGCGAGGGGCTCGATCTTCTGGCGCAAAAACAGATCAAGAAACTCATTTTGTCGGGCGTGAACCCGCGCTCGAGCCTTCGCGAAATCTTTCCGCAGCTGCCGTATTACGGGTCAATTAGTGAGGACGACGTCGTTCTCGAAAAGCGTTCGCTGACGACCTACGGAAACGTACAGCAGACGCTCGCGCTGGTGGAGGCACTCAAATGTCGCGACCTCGTCGTCGTGACTTCGCGCCTTCATATGTACCGCGCGATGCAGACGTTTCGCGGCGCCTTTCCGACGGGCTTTCCGCTCAATGAGCATTCGGTATTCAGCGGAGCGCTCGAGCCTGAGTGGGACGAGCTCGCCACGGAAACGCTCAAGTCGGTTTTCTATTCGCTTTGGGCGTACTGAGTGCGCCAGCGGGAGCTGATTTTCAGAGGTTTTCCCAGCGCGTTTTGCACTTTTCGGCGAATCCCGTGAAGCCTGAGATGAACTCGGTCAGGTTCTTCTTAGAATTGCGTTTCTCGATCGATTTCGATTTCGCGTCCCAATAATATTCTTTCACGGCTTCCTGGCAATCGACTTGGGGTGGGCCGTCGGACTCCGGAACGTTTTGCAGAATCGACGCGATGTAAATGACGGGAGGCGCGCCTTTCTTTGTCTTCACGATTTTCGACGTGACGACGAGGGAAGAGCCTCCGTCGGCCTCGATTTGCGCGAGCTGCACGCGTTCGCTGCGGCCGTACGAGCCATAAATGCCGCCGAGGTAGCCCTCTTCGCAATGAAGCAATAGCTTGTCGCTCTTGACGGTGACGGCCGCGAACGGCTTTGCGGTGTCCTTTTCGTAACACTGAATTTCCTTGAGCTTCTTGCCGTCGACTAGAACCTGGGCGACCTTAGACTGCGCTTTGCGATTGATTCCTTGCCTCAAAATGATCTCTCTTTTGAAGGCCAGCTCTTTGACTTTGTTTTCGGCTGGACGGGATTTGACCGGGGCCGCGGGCTTGACGGAACGCGATTCCGCGGGTTTGGCGACCCGGGCCTCCGCGGTGGCTTTGAGACCGCTGGGAGCGAGTCCGGCCAAAATGAGAGTTGCAAGACGACGTCGCAGCGAGCGGCCCATGCTCTTCCAGATTACGCGAGGTTTCACGCGCGAGCAACCGCTCGGGCGTAGGTCCTGGCCCGCCGTAAGCCCAGTACATTGTAGGGCTTCGAAATCCGAAAAAACAAATGGGAGACTCTGGAATGAACGCCACGCTCAGGCTTGCGGACGACATCGGCCACCGGCTCATGAACATGTTTAGTTACACGTTTAGTGTTCTGTCCATGATCTATTTGTCATTTCGAACCGTCATGTTCGATCAGGCGCAGGGCTTTCGCGCGATTTTCAGCGTCGTTTCCGCGCAGATATATTTTACCGGCTGGCAGGCGCTGCCGCTGATCGGCGCGCTGGCGCTCGCGACGGGCGCCGTCGTCATCATGCAGTCGACGGCGCAGCTGAGCCGCCTGGGCGGCGCGGGCATGCTCGGCGAGCTTCTCGTCGCCGTCATCGTCCGCGAAATCGGGCCTTTGATAACGGCACTCATCGTGATCGCCCGCTCGGGTACGGCCGTGGCGAGCGAGCTCGGCAACATGAAGGTCAATCGGGAGACCGAGGCGCTCGAGGCCATGGGTATCAATCCGCTGAGCTACATCGTGTTTCCGCGTATCGTGGGCGGCATCGTCAGCGTGGTTTGCCTCGCGTTTTACTTCGTACTGATCGCGCTCCTCGGCGGCTATTTGGTTTCGTACTTCTTCCATGACCTTTCCTTCGTGTTCTACACGGACACGCTCGCGCAGGCGCTCACGCCCTTCGACGTTTGGTTCTTTCTCCTCAAGAACATCTTCGGCGGGACCTTCATCTTCGTGGTTTGCTGCTACCAGGGCCTGCTCGTCAAAGAAAGCCCGAGTGAAGTGCCGCAAGTCACGACCAAGGCCGTCGTAAACAGCATCATCTACGTGGTCGGTTTCAACCTGATCCTTTCGCTTCTCTCGTACGTCGAGCAGCTGACGAGGTACGGAATTTTATGAAGTTCGGAAACAGGGTCGACATCAAAGAGATCGAGCTCCGCAACGTTTGCCTGCGCGAAGGAAACGGCGTGATCTGGCTCGACGACGTGAGCGTCAAGTTTCAGCCCGGGCAGACCGCGTTCTTCAAAGGCGAGCAAGTCGCGAGCAACATCCTGAAACTGGCGGCGGGGCTTTTGACGCCGACGCTGGGACAGGTGTTGATCAACGGCAACGACATCCATGAGATGGACTTCGAGGAGTTTCTCCCGTACCGCCTCAACCTGGGCTACACGTTCAATTTGGGCGGCATTCTCAATAACCGCACCATCAAAGAAAACCTGATGCTTCCGTTTCTGTACCATGGCGCGCCGATCGAGTTCGCCGAGAAGGAAGTGCAGGAGATTCTCGATTTGTTCGAGCTCAATCGCTATCAGGATTACCGTCCCGCAGGAGTCCCGGGTGTCGTGCGAAAGCTCGCCTGTATCGGGCGGACCCTGGCCGTAACGCCTCAAGTTCTCCTGATGGATGATCCGACAAGCTCCATGAAACCAAACGTGGTCAAAAGACTTAAGTCCTGGATCGAAGAGAGACGCGAAGAGGCGCCGCTCACGGTCCTCGTGGCGTCCGATCACGACGAGTTTTTCAGTGATTGGAATTACCAGGTCTACGGCATCGAAAACGGGCGTTTGAAAACGCTCGACGAGCCGAGAAAGAAAGTGGCCGGCTTATGAAAATCAAGTTCAATAAGTTCGAGCGGGTCGCAGGGCTTTTCGTGCTCGCCGCAGTTGGCGGGGCCGCGGTCACGACCGTTTTCGTGGCGGCGAAAAAGGGGTGGTTCTCCTCGAAAGTGGAGTACTCGACGACATTCGAGAAGGCGCAGGGGATTTTCCCCGGCACCCATGTCGAAGTCGCGGGCCTGCAGGCGGGTTCGGTGGACTCAGTCGAGCTCCAAGACGACAACCGGGTCGTCGTGAAATTCACGATTCAAGAGAAGTTTCATCAGCGCATCCGATCGGACAGCTTCGTTACGACCAAGCGCCCGTTCATCATCGGCGACAAGTCGCTCGAGGTGGTCGTCGGGAAGAGCGAAGGACAGCCCATTACTCCCGGCAGCGTCCTCCCTTCGAAAGAAGGATTCGACGTCATGGACTTGATGGACGGCAACAAGATCGGGCCCTATGTCGAAACGCTCGGCCAGGTCACTGAAAACCTCAAGATCGTGGCGGAGGCGTTTCTGGATCCGAAGCGCTCGGCGAGCCTGATTTCCATTTTCGACAAGATTGA
>DASUEL010000369.1:0-2114 GCA_036275095.1 Bdellovibrionales bacterium | reverse complement strand
CGGGCTTCGCTCGCCGTCATGAGACGTGTCTCGAGCGCGCGAGTGGCCAGCGCTTGGGGCGTCAGGCGGCGCAACAGCCGCGCGCCGCCGCCCCAGCCATACGTGAGGCCGAGCTTGCGCTGCCAGAAGCCGAATAATGCGTGTGGTGTGGCAAGTACCAAGTCGAACGCGCTGACGAGCTCGGTCCCGCCGCCGAAACAATCGCCGTTGACGAGCGCGACCGTAGGATGCGGCCACTTCTGCAACGCTTGAAGCGCTTCGCGAACGCGCCCTTGCGCCGCGAAGGCTTTTTGAGCTCCCGTGGCGGCCTGTTCGCTGAGATTGCCGCCGGTACAGAAAAAGCGAGTGCCAATACCCGTCAAAATGAGCCCGCGCAGCGATTTATTCTTGAGAGTTTTCGCCAGGACGGCGGCTTCGTTGGAGCCGAAGCTGTTGCCGCGATCTTCGTGATCGAGAATCAGGAGGGCGATCGAATCTTCCGTGTGAACCTGCAGCATAGGAATCAAATTAATTGTCGCCCACGGCCTTTGCAAGGCGATTCGAGTTTGTTACTTTCAGGTCATGCACGCGCACCATCACCATCATCACGGCCACGATCACGCGCATGAGCGGCACGAGGAGACAAAAGACTCCAAGCGTGTGCTGTGGGTGCTGCTGCTGACGGCTTCGTTCATGGGCGTGGAGTTCGCCTACGGGCTCTTGTCGAACTCGCTGGCTCTCGTGGCCGATTCCTTTCACATGCTCACCGACGTGGCGGCGCTGGCTTTGACGCTGCTCGCGTTTTATATCAGCGGCCGCCCCGCGACCGATCGCAATACGTTCGGCTATTACCGAATGGAGATTCTCGCCGCGTTCATCAATGGCGTCATGCTCGCGGTGATGGCGGTGGGGATCATGTACCACGCGTACGAGCGCCTGCAGGAACCGCCCCACGTCGAAGCCGGGCAAGTGATTGTCGTCGCGCTCATCGGGCTTGCCATCAATCTGGTCTCGGGGTTCATCCTGATGCGCGGGCACCATCACGAGAACCTCAATATGCGCGGCGCGCTCTTTCACGTCATGGGCGATGCCTTGGCCTCGGTCGGAACGCTGGCCGCGTCGATTTTGATCTTGTGGAAGGGCTGGGCATGGGCAGATCCGATTGTGAGCGTGCTCATCGCCGTCATCATCGTTTTTTCGGCTTACCGGCTCATTTCAGATACCGTGCATGTGATTCTTCAGGGCGTGCCTCACCATGTGAACGTGAATGAGATCCGCGAGTGCCTGCTCGGCGTCGACGGCGTCGATGACATTCACAATCTGCATGTTTGGAGCTTGAGCTCATCGACGGTCATCTTGACCGTGCACATCGTAGCCCGGCCGAATGGGCCTCCGGATCTCCTCGAAAAAACAAAAGCGGTCTTGAAAGACCGCTTTCACATCAGACATTCGACCATTCAGGTCGAGTCGGTTTCGCTCCAGGCTCACGAGCCCAGCTTCTGAGCTTAGAGGCGGCTCAGCAGGCTTTGATAAATCTCGACGGTCTTGACGAACTTGAGGCCGACCTGGCTGCTTTGCGTGAGTGGGTCGTAGTCGCCTTTCCAGACGACCGTGGCGTTGACTTCGTGGCGTTTCGAAAGCTTCTCCAGGTTGACGTTTAGTTTGAGAACGTCGCCCACGCGTACGTTCGAGTCGCGCACGCTGACCTGAGCGCCGCCCAAGGAGAGGTTATGCATCTGTCCGTCGATCTTGCGGCCGGTATTCCAAAACTCGATATCCGCGAGCTGATCGGTTTCGTATCGGCGGTATGAGCGCATCGCCACGCGTTTTCCTTGGCGTAGCTTTTCGATCACGCCGACGAGCTCCCGCTCGCTGCAAGGTTTTTCGATGATGCCCGTATGACCCAGCCGGCGTGAGATTTTCGAGAAGAGACGCGCTCCCGAGTTGCACAAGAAGAGAATCGGGAAGCCGTAACCCATCTGGCGAAGCTGAAGCGCGAGAGTCTGCTTTTGCTGATTGAAATGGTCGACGTTGATGATCACCATGTCGGGCGGATTTTTCGCGAGCGTCTCGGTGGCCTGTTGGGAGGTGCGGACCCAGTCGATTTGATACTGCGGGTAAACGGCCACCGCGTT
>DASUEL010000368.1:0-2116 GCA_036275095.1 Bdellovibrionales bacterium | reverse complement strand
GTATTCCGGCCGGAAGCCGTGACGGCGGACGCGCAGGGGTACCCGGTTTTCGGACCGGATTCGATGTCGCCCCAGTATCTGTGGATGGAGCTCGGCGAGCCCATGAAACGCCTGCACATCGGATTTTTTCCGAATAACGACTACAAACAAAATCCATTTCCCTCGAATGCCGAGGGAAAATTCGATTTGAACGGCGGTTTCGAGACTTACGAAATCGTACTGATCGCACCGGTGATCCCGGAGCAAGCGCAAATGGAGATCCGCAAAGGCCAGTTCATCATCGGCAAGCCGAAAACCAAAGAGGCCTATGTGCACGCGGCACGTTTTCACGACGAGTTTCGCGAGTTGAGGACCGCCGGCGGAAAACGAATCCGCGGGCTGGAGCCCTCGGTCAGTTTCGACGGGCATCTGCTCGTCTACCAAGGCCATCCACAAAACGATGGAACGATCGATACGCTGGTCTACTCTTACAATCAAAAGGCCAACAGCGCGACCGGCTGGTCGGAGCCCCGGTCGATCGCCGACATGTACCATGTCGACCGGAACGTGATGCTCGCAGGCCTGCCGTTTCATGAGCGTTATCCGCTCGCCAAGAAACCGCTGCGGGACATGAACGGGCAGATTTACGCGAAGGGCGACTTATACCAGGGCGCGTATCCGTGGATCAGCCTTGATGGAACAGAAGTTTTTCACACTTCGTTCGTCGCCGGCTGTACGCCCGCGATACCCGCGTGCAACAAACGCGAGGACAAAGCGCTGCGCGGCGGATTGGCCGTGATCGGGCGTTGGACGAACTACACGCTGAGGCTGGTGGACAGTCCCGCCAACATCGATCGCTTCAGCCAAAAGGGCCATCCGACCGTGCGCACGCTCACTTCGGCTCTCGGAGCGTGGGGCACAATGTGGCAAGTCTACAACGAGACGCCGGCCCTGCCGTTTCCGTACAGTTCGCGCCGGCCACTCTATGCGATGCTCGGAAACGTGCGCACCGACTATTCCGAAGTTAGCTTCGAGGACGCGATGGACGGGCACTACGCGCTTTATCTGCACATGAACGAGTTCGTGGCGCGCAACCGGCCGAAGCGCGGGGAGCCCGTGCAATACCAAAATGCGCTCTCCGCCACGCGGACGCCCGACACTTCGCCGAACTCGAATCACGGAACGCTCAAGGATGGGGCCGCGTTTCCGCAAGAGCACAACGGTCGCGACGAGAATCTCGGGCGCGCGGGCCAGGCCATTTACTTCACCGATACCGCGAAGATTGAGATACCGAGCTCGCCGAGCCTCGCGCGCTTCGAGCGCGGACTGACACTCGAGCTTTGGGTGAAACGCGAAGCCGACCTTTCGCGGGAGCGCGAGGATCGCCAACGTTATCTCCTTCGAAAGTCGGGTTCGTTCAGCATCTTCATGGACAAGAACGGAAACGTGCAGGCCGGAATTGTTTTGAAAACTCCGGCCGGTACCGTGAAACGCTCGACCGGCCCCGCGCCGACCGCGGCGGGGTGGACGCACGTGGCGTTTACCTATGGCCCGAAAACGGGCCGCATGAAGCTCTACGTAAACGGTGCGCTCGCCAAAGACCTTCAAGCCGAGCTGGGAGCCGTGGGCTCCGACGACTCGCCGCTGATCGTCGGCCCAGGCGCGCAGGTCCACCCGCTCTGGCCGAATCCGAAAGAAGCGCTCTTTATGCTCGATGAGGTCAAAATTTCGAATGTGGTGCGCACCGAGCGCGAGATTAAGGCCTCGGCCTACCTTCCGATCAAGGAGCCCGCCGGCGCGTGGCCCACGGAGCTTCCCGCCGGGCTAAAAGCCTCAGCGCTCAAGATACCACAGGATAATCTTCCGACCGCCGAAAGCACTCGTTTAGGCGAGCGCCTGTTCTTCGATACGACGCTCTCGAAGAACCGGGACATGTCGTGCGCGACCTGTCACCGCGCCGAGAAGGCCTTTACCGACGGTTTGCCTCGGGCGAAGGGTTTCGGCGGGCACACGCTCCGCCGGAATACGCCGACGATTTTGAATCGTGCCTTTTCAACTCGCCAGTTCTGGGACGGCTCGGCCGCGTCGCTCGAAGAGCAGGCACTCATGCCGATCGAAAACCCCGAGGAGATGAACC
>DASUEL010000367.1:0-14898 GCA_036275095.1 Bdellovibrionales bacterium | reverse complement strand
TTTGTTTCTCGTCAGCTCGTCGCTAAATCCGAAAAATTTGCCCGAGTTCCTTGTAATTCTCAAAAGCAAGCTCCACGAGCTTTTAACAGAGCCTCCGACGCCTGAAGAAATTCAAAAGTGCATTACAAATTTCGAAAGCGAGGAGTTTTATTCGCTCGAGACTGTGGATGGCCTTGCAAGAAAGGCAGGCTACTACAACGACTTGATGAATGACCCCGAATATTTCAAGCGCTTCATGAAGCAGGTTCTGGCGATAAAGCCGGAGGAGCTGGTCAAAACCGCGCGCAAATATCTGGCGCCCTCGCAGATGAGTGTCATGTTGATGGATAGCGGAAACGCCAAAGAAGATCAGAAACTCTTAAAGAAGTGGATGGCGGAATACGCGGATTTGTATAAGGACGCTTCGAAAGCCAAAATCGCCGCGCCGAAGTCCGGCGCCAAAAAGAAGCCATTGAAGTGGGGCCAGGCGCGTGAAAAATCGGCGAAGACTGAAAAGATCGTGCTTCGCTCGGGCGTAACGCTGATCTTACGGCCCGCTTACGATACCCCGACAATCAGCGCCCGTGCCGCATTTAGCGGTGGAACGCGGATCGAACCGGATGGCAAAGATGGTCTCGTAGAGCTTTTGGCAAATACTTGGACGGCGGGGGCGGGGAAATTCAAAGAAGAGGAGATTTACGCCAAAGCAGAGAGTATTGCGTCCTCATTGGCGTCATTCGGCGGTCGCAACACTCTCGGCCTGACGCTCGACACGCTCGCTCCCTTCGAAGGCGAAGCCTTGGATTTGTTCTGCGAAGTGCTGAATAGACCTCACTTTCCAGAGAGCGCAATTGAGCGCGAAAAAACTCAAATGCTCGAAGCGATCCGCGCCAAAGAAGATTATCCGGCGCAAATTGCCTCGCAGCAATTTTTGGAAGGGTTATTCAAAAGTCACCCTTACGCGAAGGAAATGTCGGGCAAGAGCACGACAGTACCCGGCCTCAATCGTACCGACATCGAGACTTATTGGAGCCAGGTGGCTCATTCGAAAAACTTGATCGTCGCGGTCAGCGGACATTTCGATATCGATCGGTGGAAAGAGAAGATTGAAAACGCAGGGCGTGAGCTCGGAAAGGGCCCGCGAATCTTAAATAAATTTCCTCATGAGTCCTCTAAAGAGCCGACTACGCTGTTCAAAAAGCTCGAAAAAGAACAGACGCACATAATTTTGGGATACAAAGGGCTCACACAAAATGACCCGCAGCGCTTCGCACTTCAGATCATGCAGTCGGTATTGGCGGGGCAGGGCGGCCGCCTATTTATCGAGCTCCGCGACAAAGCGAGCCTCGCTTACTCGGTCTCGCCTATTCGCATGGAAGGCATCGATACAGGATACTTCGGAGGCTACATCGCATGCTCGCCATCCAAGACCGAACAGGCCGTCCAGATGATGCTCGCGGAATTTGAGAAACTAAGTCAAACGCTGGTCTCAGAAGCCGAGATGGACCGTGCAAAACGATATGTCGTCGGCCGGCACGATATCGAGCTCCAGAGAAACTCTTCGATCTGCGCGGCCATGCTCTTCGATGAAATGTACGGCAACGGCTTCGACGAGGCTTTCAGGTTCTCGGACTTGGTTCAAGCCGTAACGAGTGAGGACGTTAAAGCCGTGGCAAAGAGGCTCTTCTCTCAAAAGCCCGTGCTGAGCGTCGTTGGGCCGAATCCGCCCAAGGCCGCCGTTGAGCCACGGGCGGCTCGGGGATCGCCCGAACCGTCGCTCTAGCTTGCGAGGCCTTCCCGTTTGAGCGCCTCTTGAACGGAGGGGCGCGATTGCACGCGCTCGACGTAACTGAGGAGCGCGGGCCACTTCGGGAGATCCACCTTCAGGTGCTTCGACCAGCGCAACGTCGTGAACAAGTAGGCGTCGGCGACGGTGAATTGATCGCCCATCAAGAATTGGTGCTTCTCGAGGTGCGAAGACAAAAAATTGAACTTTCCGGCGAGCAGGTCGCGGGTCATTGCCTGTGCGTCTTCGGGCCATCGCGGGTTCCATAGCGGACTGAACCCTTTGTGGATTTCGCTGGACACGTAATTCAACCACTCCTGACAGCGATATCGCTCGATCGTGCCTAGGCGCGGAACCAAATGTTTTTCGGGTTTTTGATCGGCGATGTATTGCAGTACGACCGCGGCTTCCGTCAGGATCGAGCCGTCATCGAGCTGCAGGGCGGGCACGGAGCCCTTTGGATTGACCTTGCGGTAGTCCCCGCCGTCATACGTTTTCGCACGAATGTCGGTTTTCACGGTGTCGAAAGGCAAGCCTGATTCAATCAGCGCGATGTGCACCGCCAGCGAACATGCGCCGGGGCTGTAGTAAAGCTTCATCTCCATCATCCTTTCTTATAGAAACCATTCGCCTCAGAAATTGCGACAACCGAAAGTGTATGTAAAGTGCTGAGTTCGCCACGATTTCACGACGTTTTCGTCTCACTCTGAGGCGGCGGGTCTGGCTTTTAGTCTTGTTTTGGCGAGGACACAAAAAGGGGCGAAACCTCGACTTACCGTGGCTGGTATAATGAAAGAGTTCGCAGCTTGTCATGTGGAGGGACCAGTGACAAACGACGAGGCCAACCTGAAAAACACATTATTTGTCGCGTCTCAGGAATTCTTCAAAGAAGCCGTAGTAGACGCTCTGACACAGACGAAAGTAAAAGCAACGCCACTGGCGGAGCATTACCTAGTGCAATTGTTGGAGCACTATATGGCTACCGACCGTCTATTTCAGGAAGACAGCACGGGTGGGCAGCGTAGCCGTGAGACTCTTGCGGAGCTGTTTTTGCGCGCTCTAAATACCACCACGCCCGCAATTAAAGTAGATCTACTCAAGAAGCTCGGAGACAGCTCTCTGTACATCAGCGGGTTCTTTGGCGACTCACTCAACCGGAAGCTGGTCGACCTCGATTACTACGTCGAAATGGGAGGCAACGCATACGGCACTTTGGCCAGCCATGTGCGGGATGGAAGCTTTCGACAGGTCTATTCCGAGCTGGCGGCGCAGTTTCCGCAGTTCGTTGATGTGCTGACCTACATCAGCACCAAGACGCTCGTTCAAACGAGCGAGGACCTGCTGCGCCTCTATGATCGTTATTTGAGAACCGGCTCGGATCTGGCTCGGGATCATTTGTTGGAGAAGGGTTTAATTCCCGTTCCAAGAGACGGTCACAACAAGAAGTACGAAAGTTGAGCCCAGCTTAGTTTTGCCCTTATCCCTCCAATAGGATAAAGTGAACCCATGTTCAACATCGGGATGTCTGAGTTCATCGTCATTGGGGCACTCGCGCTCATTTTTATCGGCCCGAAGCAGCTGCCCGAGGTCGCACGAATGGTCGGCCGCCTTTTGAACGAGCTCAAGCGCACCAGTGAAGAGGTCTTCGGCTCGTTTACTGAAGTGCGAACGAGCGCTCGGCGGTTCATGGATGAAACAGAAAAACAGATTGAAGACGTTTATAAGGTGCCCGAGCCGGTCTTGCACAAAGGCACGTTTCCCACCGAGCCTTCCGAGCCGGCGCCGGCCCAGCACGCCGAGGAGCCGCTGACTCCGTCGACAAACGACTTGGCTCCGGAGGGCGCCGTCACGCGCCCCGTGGCCGGGTCGCCAGCTACGGTCAAGGCGGCTGATGCCGCGGATTCGACAAATGTCGCGAGCGAGCCTGATCCGGCCAAACGAGGACCTGATGGCGCAGGATGAGCTGCAGGCCGATCAAACTTTGGTTGAGCACCTTGGTGAGCTTCGTTACAGGCTTTTGATGGCGATTTACGGAATCGTGCCGGCGTTCGCGCTGTGCTGGTGGCAGAGCGATTGGATCTTCGAGTTCGTGCGGCGCCCGATCGTTCCGTTTCTGAAAGACGGTGGGCTCATCTACACAGGCATTCTCGACAAGTTCATGGCCTATCTACAGTTGTCGCTTCTCGCGAGTGTTCTGCTTACCTGCCCGTGGTGGCTCTATCAGGTTTGGGCTTTCGTGGCGCCGGGCCTTTACAAGAAAGAGAAAAAGTTCGCGCTTTCGTTTCTGTTTTTCGGAAGTGGCTTGTTTCTGTCTGGCGCGGCCTTCGTTTACACGGTGGTTTATCCTGCGGCTTTCGGCTTTCTCCTGCAGTTCGGCGGCGAAGCCGATCGTCCGATGATCACGATTGACAATTATCTTTCGTTTTTCGTCAGCACGACGCTCGTTTTTGGCGTCTGCTTCGAGCTTCCCCTGATTCTCGCGATTCTCGGAATGCTTGGAATCATCGACCAGAACTTCCTGCGTACCAAACGGCGTTACGCCGTCGTGGTGCTGGCAACGGTGTCCGCTGTGATCACGCCGCCTGATCTTTTGAGCATGTTATTCTTGTTGGTGCCGATGATGATACTTTATGAAATCGGAATTCTCGTCGTCGGAATGCTGCAGCCTAAGGCGCTGGAAGATCAATCCTCGAATTCCGTCACCGAAACCTGAGACGGGTTTCTCTCGTAGCACGGCCCCGTCACTTTCGGGCGCAGGCTTTCTCGTGAACCATTGAATTCGGGATCGGCCGTGTTTCCGAGGCAAAGACGGCTATCGTCGTCGAGCAGCGTGAACACGTCATACACGGCGGTTCGGCGATAAGCCGTAACACCCCAGCACAGGCGATCTGAAACGGTCCGCTCCTCGCCGAGCACCCAATTACTGTAGCCACAAACCGAGCCCTGATTCAGTTCATTGATGAGCGTTCCGATATTGGGCCGCAGGCCGATGTGATCGGGTTTATAGTCAACCAGTCGAAGTGCGGTCGGGTCCTCTTGATTGCGAGGATCAAGCACGAAAAAGTAACCCGTCTTTCTCAAGAAATACGTCGGCTCGCCCGAGCAGTCGTCGTTGTTGTAAGCATAGTGGCGCTCGGTGTAGCGCTCTTTTGAAAACGTAAGGTGAATGCGGATCATTCGGGCTTCGAGATTGCGATCGGGATTTGCGACGCAGCCGCCGATCCAGGAGCCGGCGATGTCTTTAGCATTCTCGAGTTTTTGAACAGTCTCGGGGTCTAACTCTTCGTCTCGCGCGCGTCCGCAGCCCGCAATCAGAACGGTGCCCAAAATTGACAAGACCAGCCAGTGCTTCATAATCGTAACCCTTTGAAATCCTTGGCCCACACGGGCTTTCGGCATTTATATGCATTTAGATTTGAGCAAGAAGCGTTCCGAAACCACGAGGCACGCGGTTTGCTCAAGCTACGCAGAGGAAACGTTTTGGAGGAGTCACTTGAAACGCCTAGTCTCCATCTTGATGGTCATCTTATTGATTTCCTGCCGTGATCAGGGCGGCCCGCAGGCCGCTCGCGACGATATGGCTTCAATTAACGGGCTTTGGGAGCTCGCCGCCGTCGAATGTGCCGATGGGCCGAGCCTCTATTGGGAACAACTGATGAGCCAGCGCCCGATAAACTCGAGAAAACACGTCAATAATGGGCAAACAATTGACTACGTCGTCGACAGCAACAATTGCCTGCAGACGACGACGGGACACATTGTTCCGCAAGGAAGGTTTCTCTTCACGCGCTTCGCCTATCAGAGATACTGCAGCGAGACTTGTGGCACGAGCGCCCCAGGCTGCGGGCCGCAGAACACGGAAACCATGACTCGCGTGCAGGTGATTGGCGAGGAGCTTCTCGTCTCGGAAAATGACCCGGGAATCTGCTCGAAGGCCGGTCAAGCCGGTCCGCTGACCACACGCTACAAGAAGATCCAAATGCGAAAACAAAACGTCGCGGGCAAATGAGCCGCGAATCTACGGGCGTGGTCGTTATTTGACGAGTGACCCGCCAAAAGCGATGCGGCCTTTAGCGCTTGGCTCCAACAATACATGAATGTTTTCTATCGGGCGACGCAATACCGCCGCGAAAGCGGCAGCGAGCTCTTGGGCCACGCGCTCGAACTCGGACTGATCGAACGATTTAGAGGCCAAGATGTTCACGAAGACCGGTTGTGGAGTGTTGGGTCCATTTTCGGCATAATCGCCCGGATCGAGCCGGCGAAGCTTAACCCACGTGCCGCCGACTCTCGTCTTCAAAACCGTTCCGGCGGCGTCAGCCAATGCTTGCGCCGGCTCTGAAACCGAAAGCTCACCGACGATCTCGACATCAAGTATCGGCACGTGTGTCTCCTCTAAAAAGTCACGCTTTCGCGGTAGAGGCCGAACACGCCTCGAAGCGCGTCTGAAATCTCGCCAAGCGTGACGCCCGCATCTACGGCCTCCACGAAAAGCGGGACCAGGTTCTCGCTAGACTCCGCCGCGTTGGTGATTTTTTCGAGATGGGATTTTACCTTGCGCGTGTCGCGAGCCTTCTTGAAGGCCGTGAGGCGGCGAACTTGATCTCTCTCGATCTTGGGATCGATTTTCAATGTCTCAACTGGTGAGTCGTCGGCCTGAAACTCGTTTACGCCCACGACGATCTTTCGCTTGCTGTCGAGATCGATCTGGTCTTTGTAAGCGGAGTTCTGAATCTCGCGCTGCACCCACCCGGTCTCAATACACTTGATCATTCCGCCCCGCTCCTGAATCTGGCTCAGATACTTAAGCGCGGCCTCCTCGACTTTGTCGGTGAGCGATTCGATGAAGAATGACCCCGCGAGTGGGTCGACACTGTCAGAGACGCCGCTCTCGTGGGCGATAATTTGCTGAGTTCTCAGCGCGATGGTCGCTGATTTCTCCGTCGGAAGCCCCAAAGCCTCATCCATCGAATTCGTGTGGAGGCTCTGGGTTCCGCCCAGCACCGCGGCAAGCGCTTGCATCGACACGCGCACGATGTTGTTTTCTGGCTGTTGCGCGGTCAGCGTGACGCCGGCCGTTTGCGAGTGAAAGCGCAGCTTGAGCGAGTTCGGATTCTTTGCGCCGAATTGTTCTTTCATGATGCGCGCCCACATGCGGCGAGCAGCGCGGAACTTCGCGATCTCCTCGAAGAAGTTATTGTGCACGTTGAAAAAGAAGCTCAGGCGAGGGGCGAACGTGTCTACAGGTAGGCCCTTTTCGACGGCGGCTTCGACATAGGTAATTGCATTGGCTAGAGTGAAGGCCAGCTCTTGCGCGGCGGTGGCGCCCGCTTCGCGGATGTGATAGCCCGAGATACTGATCGTGTTCCAGTTGGGGACATGCTCGCGGCAGTAATCGAAAATATCGGTGATCACGCGCAAAGACGGTTTGGGCGGATAAATATAGGTACCGCGCGCGATGTACTCTTTGAGCAAATCATTTTGAACCGTGCCCTGCAGCTTTTCGCCCGAAATTCCGCGCCGGCGCGCGACCGCGACGTAAAATGCGAGCAAGATTCCGGCGGTCGAATTGATCGTCATGCTCGTTGAAACTTTATCGAGCGGAATCTGATCGAGCAGGATCTCCATGTCTTCGATGCTTGAGATCGCGACGCCGACTTTGCCGACCTCGCCCGAGGCCATCACGTGGTCGGAGTCGTAGCCCATTTGTGTGGGCAAATCGAAAGCGATGCTCAGGCCAGTTTGGCCTTTCGCAAGCAGCATCTGATAGCGTTTGTTGCTTTCTTTTGCCGAGCCGAAACCCGCGTATTGGCGCATGGTCCAGTGCCGGCCGCGATACATCGTGGGGTACACGCCGCGGGTGAACGGATACTCGCCGGCGCGGCCCAGCCGCTGCATGTTCTCGGCGGTGGGGCTCCAGTCCTCGGGTCCGTAATATTCTTTGATCGTCTCGCCGCTCGAGGTCTCGAACTTTTTCGGCTCGGACTTCGGTGCTTTGTCAGGGTTTTTCGAAGACGACGAGCGTGGCTCCGGCTTCAACACTTTGGCCCTCCTTCACGCGAACTTCTTTCACCGTCACATCCTGCGGGGCTTTCATGTCGTTTTCCATCTTCATGGCCTCCATCACGAGCAACGTCTGGTTGGCCGAAACTTTATCGCCGGGCTTGACCATGACTTTTACGATCTTGCCGGGCATGCCCGCCGTGATTTGGTCGATGCCGCCCAGTGCGCCTTGCCCCTTGAGACTCTCGTGCAAAAGGAGCTCGTCGTTGAAGAGCTTGATCTCGCGGTATGAGCCGCGCGTGTAGACGGTGTAATCAATGCCTTGGCCTACGACGTCGACCATGTACGAGCTGCCTTCGAAGAGAAAGCTGATCGCGTCGTCCATGCGCTTGTATTCGACCTTCGAAATCTGATGGAGCTGTTTTTGTTCGCCCTCTTTTTGGAGGGTCACGCGCCAGTGCGTCGGCGTCTCGAACACCTCAACGGCCCATTTTTTACCGCGCATCATCGCTTCAAAATACATGGCTTACCTCTGAAAACTGCGAACCGTGTTCTTCCAGCGGCTCTGAACGTTGATGTCCCAAACGCCTTGCGATTTTCGGTCGTTGTACGCTTCGATCGCGGCGGTGATCAGGAACACGCGGTCATCGAGATACTTGAAGAGGTTCTTGTCGGGCGGAAACTCTTTTTCGATGAACTGCGTGGTGTAGCTTCCGTCGATGAACTGCGGATGCTCGAGAATGTTCCGGTGCAATTGAATGTTGGTCTTGATGCCCGTGAGCGAAAACTCGGCCAGGGCGCGATCGAGACGAATGATGGCCTGCTCGCGGGTCGAGCCCCAGGCGATGAGCTTGGCGATCATCGGATCGTAGTGGATCGGCACCTCGTACGACGGGTAGGCGCACGAATCGAGGCGGATGAACGGGCCCTGCGGATGACGGCAGCGGCGGATCTTTCCGGGCGACGGCATGAACGTCGCCGGGTCTTCGGCGCAGATACGCGCTTCGATCGCAAAGCCACGTTGCTTGAGATCTTCTTGTTTAAAGCTGAGCGGGTTTCCGGCCGCGACCGAGAGCTGCTCCTGCACGAGATCGACGCCCGTGACCATTTCGGTTACCGGGTGCTCGACCTGCAGGCGCGTGTTCATCTCCATGAAGTAGAATTCTTTGGTTTGGGCGTCGAAAATGAACTCGAAGGTTCCGGCGCCGACGTAGCCGATGGCTTTCGCGGCCTTTACCGCGATTTCGCCCATTTGTTTGCGGACGTTGTCGGGAACTGACGGGCTCGGAGACTCTTCGATAATTTTTTGGTGGCGGCGCTGTACCGAGCACTCGCGCTCGAACAGGTGCACCACGTTGCCGTGCTTGTCGCCGAAAACCTGAATCTCGATGTGTTTCGGGTTTGAAATGAAGCGCTCGAGGTAAACTGTGTCGTCGCTGAAGTAATTCAGCGCCTCGGAGCGCGCCGAGCGGAACGCGCCCTCGAGCTCTTCGGGCTTGCGAATAATGCGCATGCCTTTGCCGCCGCCGCCGGCCGCTGCTTTCATCATCACCGGGTAGCCGATTTTTTTGATGACGGCATTCACTTCGTCGATCGTGCGAACGGCGCCGTCGCTACCGGGAACGATCGGGACGCCGGCCTTCTTCATCGCATCGCGCGCCTGAAGCTTGTCGCCCATGAGCTCCATGCTCTCGGGCGAGGGGCCGATGAACTCGACGCCGAGTTTCGCGACTTCGCGGGCGAAGTTCGCGCGCTCGCTCAAAAAGCCGTAGCCGGGGTGAACGGCTTCGGCCTTCGATTGTTTGATGGCGTTCAAAATCTTCGGAATGTTCAGGTATGACTCGCGGCTCGGCGCGGGACCTACGTAGTAGGCCTCGTCGGCAAGTGCCACATGAAGGCTGTTGCGATCGGCGTCGCTGTACACGACCGCAGCTTGAATGCCGAGGTCGCGGCAGGCGCGCGTCACGCGAATCGCGATTTCGCCGCGATTCGCGATCAGAACTTTCTTGAAGAACTTATTGCTCTTTTTAACCATGGCGAATCCTTAAAGCGGAATGTTGCCGTGTTTGCGCGGCGGGTTCGTGTCGCGCTTGTTCTTGAGCATCTCAAGCGAGTCGATGATGCGCTTACGCGTGTAAGCGGGCTCGATGACCTCGTCGATGTAGCCAAGCTCAGCCGCCCGGTAGGGGTTGTTGAACTGGGTTTCATAGTCGTTGGTCAGCTTGGTTTGCTCGGCTGTCGGGTCTTTTGCTTTCTTCAGCTGGTCGCGGAAGATGATGTTCACGGCACCGCCCGCGCCCATGACCGCGATTTCGGCGGTCGGATAGGCGAGGTTCACGTCGGCGCGAATGTGCTTTGAGGCCATAACGCAATAGGCGCCGCCGTAAGCTTTGCGCACGATGATGGTGATCTTCGGAACCGTGGCCTCGGCATACGCGTACAAAAGCTTCGCGCCGTGGGTGATGATGCCGTTCCACTCCTGGTCGGTGCCGGGCAAGAACCCGGGAACATCGACGAGAGTCACGAGCGGAATGTTGAAGGCGTCACAAAAGCGAATGAAACGCGCGGCCTTAGTGCTGGCTTCGATGTTCAAGCAGCCGGCAAGAACTTGCGGCTGGTTGGCGATGATTCCAACGCTGCGTCCGTTGAAGCGCGCGAAACCCACGACGATGTTTTTCGCGTAGTGTTTGTGGCACTCGAGAAAGTAGCCTTCGTCGGCGATGAGCTTGATGAGCTCGAGAATATCGTACGGCTTTTTCGGGTTGTCAGGGATCAGGCTGTTCAGCGCCTCTTCGACGCGGTCGGGGCGATCTTTCGTCGGAATGATCGGCGGATCATCCATGTTGTTCGAGGGCAAGAAGTTCAAAAGCTCGCGAATCATGAGCAAGCAATGCTTGTCTTCTTCGGCCACGAAGTGCGCGACACCCGACTTCTGTGCGTGCGTGATCGCGCCGCCCAGCTCTTCTTTGGTGACGTTTTCGTGAGTGACGGCCTTGATGACGTCAGGGCCGGTCACGAACATGTACGAAGTATTTTTCACCATGAAGATGAAGTCGGTAATGCTGGGTGAGTAAACCGCGCCGCCTGCGCAGGGGCCCATGATCGCGCTGATTTGCGGCACGACTCCCGAAGCCAGAGTGTTGCGCGAGAAGATATCGGCGTAACCGCCGAGCGCTTCGACCCCTTCTTGAATGCGTGCGCCGCCTGAGTCGTTCAAGCCGATCAGTGGCGCGCCGTTTTTCATGGCGAGATCCATGACCTTGCAAATTTTCTTTGCGTGCGTCGCCGAAAGCGAGCCGCCGAAAACCGTGAAGTCTTGGCTATAAACGTAGACGAGCTTGCCATTGATGCGGCCGTAACCCGTGACGACGCCGTCGCCTGGAACTTTTTGCGACTCAAGGCCGAAGTTCGAGCAGCGATGGGTTACAAACCGGTCGAGTTCCACGAAGCTCGAAGGGTCGAGAAGGATATCGAGGCGTTCACGTGCGGTGAGGCGGCCCGTCTGTTTGAGTTTGGCGATGCGATCTTCGCCGCCGCCGAGCATGGCCTGCTCGTTCTTGATCTCTAACTCGTCGAGCAGCCTTTGCGTGCGTGACTGGTTTGAAGTCGTTGTCTCCATGTCTCAACTCCTCAAGGATAATGACGCCCGTACAGACGGGGGAATGCGATCGTTTCGCGAACGTGCGGCAGGCCGCAGATCCACGCGACGGTTCTTTCGACACCCAGGCCGAAGCCCGCGTGCGGGAAGCTGCCGTAGCGGCGAAGATCGAGATACCATTCGAAATCTTTTTGTTTCAGTTTGTGTTCTTCGATGCGGCGGATGAGCGCTTTGATGTCGTCTTCACGCTGGGCGCCGCCGATGATCTCGCCGTAGCCCTCGGTCGCGAGCATGTCGCAGCTCATCGAGGCTCCCGGCTCTTTCGGGTCTTCTTTCATGTAGAAGGCCTTAATCGCCATCGGATAGTGGTGCACGAGAACGGGCTTTTCGTACTTCGAGCTGATGATCGTCTCGTCGGTTCCGCCGAAGTCGTCGCCGTCGATGAACGCCGGGTTCTCTTTCTTGATGATCTCACACGCCTCTTTGTAGTGCAGACGTGGAAAGGGCGCTTTGATCGGCAGTAGCTTCGAGACATCGCGCTCGATCGCCGCGAACTCGTCGGGGCGATTCTTGACCGTGCGCTGAACGATGTACTCGACGAACTGCTCGGCGAGCTCCATGTTGTCGTAAAGATCGTTGAACGCGACCTCCGGCTCGACCATCCAGAACTCGATCAGATGGCGGCGTGTTTTCGACTTCTCGGCTCGGAACGTGGGGCCGAAGCAGTAGATCTTGCCGAACGCGGCCGCCGCGGCTTCGCCGTAGAGCTGACCGCTCTGGCTCAAATAAGCTTTGTCGTCGAAGTATTGCGTTTCGAAGAGTGTTGTCGTGCCTTCACACGCGCTGGGCGTGAAGATCGGTGTGTCGACCAGCGTAAATCCGCGTCCGTCGAAGAAGTCGCGAATCGAGCGAATGATCTCGGCGCGGATGCGCATGATCGCGTGCTGGCGCTTCGAGCGCAGCCACAGGTGACGATTGTCCATGAGGAAGTCGGTGCCGTGCTCTTTCGGCGTGATCGGATACGGATCGGCGATCGACATGATCTCGAGCGATTTCGCCGTAAGCTCGTAGCCGCCGGGGCTGCGTTTTTCTTCGCGCACGCTGCCGGTGATTTTCACGCATGACTCTTGCGTGAGCTTTTCGAACTCGTTCCACGTGTTCTCGTCGACTTCGTTTTTCAAGAAGACGCACTGGCAAAGCCCGGTGCCGTCCCGAAGCAGCAAGAATTTGATCTTTCCCGATGAGCGCGAGTTGTAAACCCAACCCCGAAGCTCAACGGTTTCTCCAACCGATTTACGGAGGTCTTCAATGTAGGTACGCATGGCCCAACTTCCTGAATGTGCAAGGAAATCTGTAAAAAACAGAGATTATAGGAAGGGGGCCAAAACAAGCAAATGAAACCCGGTCCGCGTCACATGACGCGTTATTCTGGGTTGTCGAATTTTTGAAGGGCGGCCGCGATATCCAGCTGCCCGCGTGTGGCCACGTTAAGATGGTCCTTCACGAGTACCGAGCCCAAGATGGCTTCGCGAACCCGTTCGACCGAGGCCGTCGGCTGATAGCTCCAAAGAAGCGCCGCCGCGCCCGAAACAAACGGGGCGGCCATGCTCGTTCCGCTCATAAATGCATACCCGCTTGCATGCCGGCTTGCTGGAACCGTGCTGTAAATCGGGGAGCCGGGGGCTACGAGGTCCACCAGGGGACCGTAATTCGAAAAATCGGCGCGAAACCCGTTGTACGTGAGGGCGCCGACGACGATCTGTCCAATCCCGGGGAAGGCCGCGGGGTACGAAGGATTGTAGGTCAAATCCGAGTAATCGTTTCCTGAGGCCGTGACGAAAAGGATGTTTTGGGTCGACAGCTTTTTGATCACGGTTTCAAGGCTTTGATTACAGCCCACCGTGCCCCAGCTCGCATTGATGACTTTTGCGCCTCTCTGCGCGGCATACTCGATGGCTTGAATCGCGCGACTGATGGTGCCGGCGCCGCTCGCATCCATGAACTGAAGCGGGAGAATTTTCGCCTGGGGCGCGATCCCTTGCACGGTGCCCGCCATCGGGTCGGCGGCGATGACACCCGAAATGTGCGTGCCGTGCCCGTTTTGGTCGGTGGGGTTTGGCGTGCCGTTTCCGTCGGGTGTCGCGAAATCCCAACCCGCGATATCGTCGATGTAGCCATTCTTGTCGTCATCGACTCCATTCGCTGACTCATTCGGATTGATGGCGAGCTGGTTGCGCAGTTGAGGGTGCGTGGAATCGATTCCGCTGTCGATTACGGCGACGACGACATTCGTGCCGCGAATGTTCCGATCCCATGCGGCCTGAGCGCCGACGACCTCTTGGCCCCAATTCGGCGGAATCGTCTCGCTGGCTTGAACGGGCTGGCTTTTCAAGCGCACGATTTGGTCGAGCTCCGCGCGTTTGATCAGATCGAGCTTGGGCGTGACGAAATTTTCGAGAAAGTCCTCGCGGTCTTTCGCGCGCTCCACCGTGATGCGACCGTCGAGCCACTCCACGATGTATTGGCCTTCGATCGCGGTCGGTTTGCATTGATTGCTGGCCTGGGGAACGATCGTGGCGGCGGTCCGCTTCTGCCCGCATGATGTGAGCAAAAGTACGGCGAAAAGAGCTGCGTAAACGCGAGAGACGACATCCATGTCCTGACTCCGTTTCGGGGCCTCGAAGGCCTATTTATTTATTCTGCCAGCAGTCAGGAGGGAATTTGTCCCGTCGAGGTCTAGATTCGGCTAAGCACTTGATTCTTCTGCTCGAGTGCCTGCGTTTTAACTAGCTCTTCGTCCAGGATTTGGAATACACGGTTCCGGATAATCATACGTCCATTGATGAAGACATTTTTTACATCGCGGCCCGTGCAGCTGTAAACGAGCGCCGAGTAGGGATCCGCCACCGTGTAGACGGCGGGATGTGACCGATCAACCGTCACGATGTCGGCCAGTTTGCCGGCCTCAATCGACCCGATCTGGTCCTCCATTCCGAGCACGCGCGCGCCGCCAAGCGTGGCCATTTCGAGCGCCACCCGTGCCGGAAGCGCTTCTGGACCGAAGAATGGCTTCTGAAGAAGGGCCGCGAGATGCATCTCTTTGAACGGGTCCATCATGTTGTTGCAAGGGGCGCCGTCGGCGCCGAGGCCGATCTTGAGTTTCTTCTTCAGGTACTTCTGGATGGGCGCAATGCCGCTCCCGAGTTTGAGATTCGAGCTCGGGCAATGCACGAGCGGCGTTTTCGTCTTCGCCAGTAGATCGATCTCTTTGTCGTTCATGTGAACGCCATGAACGACGGCCGTGTGCGGATTCAGAAGCTTCACCTGGTGTAGGTAATCGATGTTGCGCTTGCCCGTGAGTTTTTTGACCTGCGCGATCTCGTCGAGATTTTCTGAGGCGTGGATATGCACGATCGCTTTGCGCTCTTTTTGCAGATTCGAGACGGCGTCCATCATGTCGCGCGTACACGAAAGCGCAAAGCGGGGGCAAAGCACGTAGTTCACGAGCTCATGCCGGCCTTTCCAATGCGAA
>DASUEL010000366.1:0-3162 GCA_036275095.1 Bdellovibrionales bacterium | reverse complement strand
TTCTTTCCCGTCTATATATTACAGAACGACACGCAGTATTCGCTCGGCGGCTCGAACAATGCCGAGGACGCGAATGAATCTGGCACGGGCTTCGACTTCAGAACGTCGCTTGGCTGGGTATTTTGGGATCGCATGATCGTGGGCTTGGCCTACAACTACTACAAGGCGAGCACCTCGAAAGGCGCGACGTCGGTTTACGAAGCGGTTTCGACCACGAGCTCAAAGTCGGAGTACGGGCCCATTATCGGCTACAAAACCGGAGGCTGGCGCTTCGTGCTCAGCTACTTCATCAATGCCGAGCGCAGCCTCGATGCGAAGGCGACCGATCAAAGCGGTACGGTAGTGAGCGACGTCACCGAAAATCGCACCAAGGGCACGGGCTACCAGCTCACGATCGGGTATTCGTTCGCGATCTCGAGCAATTTCGAAATCGGTCCCAGCCTGGTGTATCGGTCGGTCACATACGGGCGGGGCTCGCGCACGAACCGCCTCGACAACACCGATTCATTCGACGATTCAGATCTTCAGACCAAAGCGATCGATGTCGGCTTGTCGCCGATGATCAGCCTCATCGCAAAATTCTAAAATAAGAGACTGAGACAGGTGACGCCCGCTTCGGCTTTTGCAAGCTCCCGGAGCGGCGTCGTCACGACCTCGTAGCCGGCGGCCCGCAGGCGAGCCGCCGTGCGCGGATGCTCGGCCGGGTAGAGCAAACGGCCGGCGAGGCGAAGCGTGTTGGCGCCGAAGGGCTCGCCGTCGGCAACTTCGATGACCCGGCGTGCGCCGACCGCTGACGGATCGACCCATGCCGGCTGATTCAGATACGTTCCGTCCCCGAGGTAGGTGAGCCCCGTCTTGAGGTGAAGGCATCCACGTACCTCGATCGCCAGCGGGCGATATCCGTAACGAACGGCGATGCGCGCGAACTGCTCGAAGCCTTCGGCGTTCGTGCGGGAGCTGATTCCGACGTACACGTTCGAGTCCGTCATCAACACGTCTCCGCCGTCGAGGCGGCCCGGAGCTTCGATTTCGTAAACGGTTGCGCGGGCGGCCGCGAGCCGAGGGCGAACGCTGGCAGTCTCCGCTTCGCGTGAAGCCGCGCCCGGCCGTGCGAGAATCGCGCACTCTTTCAAAAAAACGGCGGTGTCCTCGATAAACACGGAATCGGGCGCGCCCTCCAGGCGCGGAAGCATCGTAACCCGCACGCCGTTGCGCTCGAGCGCTGCCGCGTACGCGGAATGCTCTGCGAGCGCGCGCTCGAAATCGATGGGCGCGCGCTCGATGAACGAAAGCTCACACTGCGAGAGACTGGTGTCGGGCGGTCGAAGAATGGCCTGCACGCACGAAGTATATCTTCAGTGGGGCTGCTTGGCCAGGTCCTTGGCGGCCTTCACGGCGTCGCAAACTTGCAGGGTTCCGCCCGCGGCGACTTTTTGCGCGAGTTTCGGCTGTTTGACGGCGGTGGCGAGCAAGATTTCTTTGACCTGCTTGTACGTCAGATTCGGATTTACCGAGTACATCAACCCGATCGCGCCGCTGACGTGAGGAGCCGCCATGCTCGTGCCGCTCAAGTGGCAGAACCACTTGTCGCAGTAGAGGGTTCGGTACATTGGATTGAACGAACTGTAGATATTGTGCCCGGGCGCGGCGAGATGAACGAGCTTTTCGCCGTAGTTCGAAAAGCCGGCGAGCTCCTTGTTTCCGCTGAAGGTCGCGGCAACGGTGATCAAGTTTTCGTTGTCGTAGGCGGCCGGGTAATCCGGCTTTTTGTCGATGTTGGTGCTGTCATTACCCGCGGCCGCGACGACGATCGTGTTTTTCGATTTGGCGTATTCGATGGCGTCGTACATGGCCTGCGTGTAGCCGTCGCCGCCCCAGCTGCAGTTCACGGCCCTAGCGCCCATCTTGGCCGCGTAAATGATCGTTGCGATACCGCCTTCGGTCGTGCCCGAGCCGTCCATACCCAAGAATTTGAGGGGCATGAGCTTCACGTTCCAAGCGACGCCTGCGATGCCTTGCTTGTCGCCGCCGCGCCCGCCGACCGTGCCTGCGACGTGCGTGCCGTGATAATGGTCGTCACCGGCGTGATTGTTGTTCGTCTCGAAATTCCACCCGGAGTAGTCATCGACAAAGCCGTTATTGTCGTCGTCGATTTTATTCTTCGATTTGTCCTTGCCGTTCGCATCCACGCCGGTTTCGCCCGGGTTCCTGTAGATGTTGGCCTGCAGATCAAAGTGATCGGCCCAAATTCCGGTGTCTGAAATGGCGATTACGACATCCGGGCTGCCGGTCGTGAGGTTTCTCCACGCATCGATCGCTCCGCTTTGTTTCATCCCCCAAAGGCCGCCGGCGGACTGTTCGTAGATATCGGGTTTTTTCGCGAATGCGCGTACGACGTAGTTCGGCTCCACATATTCGACGAGCGCGGACTGCGCTGCGAGTTTCTTGTTGAGCTCGGGCGTCGTGTCTGCGACCACGAGATTGATTTCAGGGATCGTATTCTTGACGCGAACGCCGAGGGAGGAGAGCGCGTTGAGCGAGCGCGCGCTGACGGGTTTTCTCAGCTTGATGAGATACCCTTTGAATGGCGCTGTCGCGGCCTGAGCCTGATTGAAAGCAGCGATTGAGATGACGAGCGCGACGAGACCGAGTTTCATGCGAATCCTCCCTGTGGATTCAATCTTAAGAACCTGGCCTTCGGGAGGGGAGCGATTCCGTTCAAATTGGTCCTAGGTCAAGGCGAGTGCGCCTTGGGCCTGGACTGTCGTCGGGCAAAGAGACAGCCGCGATCCGCTTGCGGACAATGCAGATGATGCGGAGGAGAGGAGATGGTGACGACGGCAGGAATTGAACCTGCGACCCGCAGTTTAGGAAACTGCTGCTCTATCCAACTGAGCTACGTCGTCACATTAAGTCACTATATACACGGGGCTCGTTGCTTCGCAACGTCGTGTGCTTACCACTCCTCGCGGCCGGGGCCGCTCGTCGGGTGCGCACATGCTCCGCGTTCGAAATTTATAAGATATCTGAACGGTGAATTCATCCGTTTTCTTTGGTAAGCACCGGCTATGAGAATCCTCATGGTGCTGACTCTGGCGATCGTGACAAGTCGTAGCTGGGCGCAGCCCGCGGTCATTTATCAGGCGTTCAATATGCCGTTTC
>DASUEL010000365.1:0-6214 GCA_036275095.1 Bdellovibrionales bacterium | reverse complement strand
AGGTCGTCGAAATCGACAACCAGGGCCGGATCATCACGCCCCAGAGTCTGCGTCAGTACGCCGGTGTCGAGTCGGAGCTCGTGCTCGTCGGCATGGGCGCGAAATTCGAAATCTGGTCGGCTACCGCGTGGACGCAGCTCTACTCGGGGCTCGCGCAGAACTTCGACGAAACGCTCGCGGCCGTCGCGCAACTGGAGCTTCCGTGAGCGTTCACATTCCGGTTTTGCTCAATCAGGTGCTGGAGATGGCGCGCGGAACGCAACGCCCAGTCATGCGTTTTCTCGACGGTACGTTCGGGCGCGGCGGTCACACGCGCGCGCTTTTGAACGAGTTCCCGGGCAGCGTCGCCGTCGGGCTCGATCGCGACGAAGCCGCCATCGAATACGGAAAACAAAACTTCGCGGCCGAGCTCGAAAGCGGCCGCCTGAAGCTCGTTCGCGCCAACTACGCGGAGATCGCCGCGCTCGGGCTTGGCCTCTTCGATTTGATATTGTTAGACCTCGGTGTGAGCTCGCCACAGCTCGAAACCGCCGAGCGCGGCTTCAGCTTCATGCACGACGGGCCGCTCGACATGCGCATGGACCGCCGCGAGCCGCTCACCGCCGCCGACATCGTCAACGAGTGGGATGCCGACGATTTGGCCGAGCTCTTCAAAACGCTCGGTGAGATCCCGCGCCCCCAGCGCGTGGTGAACGCGATCGTGAACGATCGCGATGAGAACCCCTTCATGACCACCAAGCAATTGGCCGGGCTCATCGAGCGCGTCGAAGGGTGGAGCCGCAAAGGGCATCATCCCGCGACCCGCTATTTTCTCGCGCTGCGCTTGAAAGTGAACCACGAGCTCGAGGACGTCGAAAACGTCGTCGAAGCCATGATCGATCAGCTCGAAGACAAAGGCCGCCTGCTGATCATCACGTTTCACTCGCTCGAGGACCGAATCGTGAAGTACCGCATGCGTGAGCTCACGAGCAAAGGCCTTCTGATCAACAAAAAAGTCGTCAAGCCCGAATGGGAAGAACAGAAAAAGAACCCGCGCGCGCGCAGCGCGCAGTTACGAGGATTCGAGAGGAGCCTGTCATGAAGCAAAGCTACCGGCCATTCGTCAGCGTCGGAATCATCATCATCACCATGCTGACCGTGGTGTTTTTCAAAATGGAAGTCACCCGGCTGGGCTACTCCCTCCTTCGCGTCTCGCGCGCCGAAAAGTCGGCGGCCGACCAAAACCGCCTGCGCAATATCGCCTTCCATCGTCTCACGCGCCCGGGCCGCATCGAGAGCCTGGCGCAAACCCGATTGGCATTGAACAAGGCAGGCCAAGGGCAAGTTCTTCAGGTCGCCGGAAACGTGCTGGTCGCCCAATAAGCGATGAAGGCGCGTCTCGTTCTCGTCTTCTTTCTGATCTTCGGGCTGATCGGAGGCATTCTCCTCCGCGCGGCCTACGTGCAGATTCTGCCCAATCAGAAGTTGGCCCAATTGCAGTCGCGCCAGTTTAAAGGCGTCGTCGAGCTACAGCCCCGCCGGGGCGTGATCTTCGACCGCAATGGCGTCGAGCTCGCGACTTCGGTCGCCGCGCACTCGCTTTACGCGGATCCGCACCTCATTCAGTCACCCAAGGCCGTCGCGCGGAAGCTCTCGCGCCGGCTCGGAATGTCACCGGAGACGATCTACCAAAAAATCAAAGATCCGAAAAAACGCTTCGTTTGGCTCCGGCGTCGTCTGGATGCCGAGGTTCGCGAAGAGATTCAGGCCTGGAAGATCGAAGGCCTCGCGTTCGTCGAGGAGTCAAAGCGCATCTATCCTAACGAGAGCCTGCTCTCATCGGTGCTCGGTTTCGTGGGGCACGAGGGGCAAGGCCTCGAAGGCCTCGAGGCGCGCCTGGAGCAGCCATTGCGGGGTGAAACGCGCAAGATCGCCGTGCGCCGCGATGCCCGCGGCCGCCCGCTCGTCGTGAACGGGCAGCTCTTCAGCGAGCAGCCCGACGGCTCCGACGTCACGCTCACGATCGACTCGAATCTGCAATACAATCTCGAGCAAGAGCTTCTCGAAGGCCTCAGGCGCCACCGCGCTCAATCGGCGGTCGGAATCATTCTCGACGTCAAAACGTCGGAGATTCTCGCGATGAGCTCATTGCCTGACTTCAACCCGAACAATCCCGCCGGCGGCGAGCCGTTCGAAAAACGCAATCGCGCGGTGACCGATCCGTTCGAGCCGGGGAGCACGCTGAAAACGTTCACGCTGGCGGCCGCGCTCAAAGAGGGAACCATCGCGCCGAATACTCGTATCTTTTGCGAAAACGGCAAATATAAAATCGGAAAGCGCACCATCGGTGAGTCGATCGGCCATAAATACGGCTGGCTGACCGCGCACGAGATTCTCGCGCACTCGTCGAACATCGGAACGGCCAAAATCGCGCTCGAGCTGGGCGGCGAAAAATTGCGTCAGACGTTCACCGACTTCGGTTTCGGCGTGAAGTCGGGGGTCGACACGCTCGGCGAGTCGCGCGGCATACTGCCGCCGCTCCCGTGGCGCGACCATCTGCTCGCCAATATCTCGTTCGGCCACGGCGTCGCGGCCACGCCGCTGCAGATCGCGAATGCTTATGCCGCGATCGCCAACGGCGGCACCTTGCGCAAGCCCTTCCTCGTGAAGTCGATTCGCTCGAAGGAGTCGGGCGAAGAACAAACTTTCGAGCCCGACGAGGGGAAACGCGTGATCGATTCAAAGATCGCGTCCACCTTGAGTCTAATGTTGATGGGCACGACCGGCGCCGATGGAACCGGCGTGCGGGCGCGGGTGAACGGCTTTCCGGTAGCGGGCAAGACCGGCACCGCGCAGAAGCTCGGGCCCGACGGAAGGTACATGCACGCCTACATTTCGAGTTTCGCGGGTTTCGTTCCAGCGAACGATCCGCGCTTCGTGATTTACATCGCCTACGATGATCCCCGTGAAAAGTATTACGGCTCGGAGGTCGCGGCGCCCGTCTTCGCGCGCGTCGCCGGGCATGCGGTCCGCGAAAGCGGTCTCGCGCCCACACTGATCAACGAGGACAACCTGCTCAAGCGCTCGGCCGAAGCGAAGCCTTTGCAGGAGCTCGAGCCCGCGGTGCGCGGCACCACGGACGAGTGGAAGGGTCTCACCTTGCGCCAGGCGCTCACCCGCCTGCGCGGAGAAACCGTCTCGATTCAGATTCGCGGCCGCGGGCGCGTGAAGAGTCTCAGCCGCTCCCAGGACAACGTCGTCATCGAGCTAAATTAAACACCTTTTCGTCTAACTCTCTCACGCTGTATTGCCGTTTTGCGCGGGCTCGATACAAGCGGCATCATGTCTTCATAATCTTGTTCGTGGTGGCCCCGCGATTGCACGAGCAAAAGTTTTTAAAACAAGTTCGATTCGCGGGAGAGTTTTTATGACACGGGTACTGACTTTATTCGCCATCGTTTTCGTGACCGCCTCCGCCCTTGGGCAGGGCCTGCCCCAGGAGCCGGCCAACCAGCCAAGGCTCACGCTTGAAGCCGAGGGGTGGGCGACGAAAATTCATATCTATTGCGCGGGCGCGGGCTGTGAGCGCGTGCGAATCACCCGCACATGGGGCCGGGATGCTTACGGCGATCTCGGTACCCATAAACTAGAAGACGTTTCGGCGTATCTTCAGTCGCAGAGTCACAAGAAAGTGTGGGCAATTACGGGGCTCGGTGAGCTCGCGTACGATCCGGCCGCTGGAGGCTTGAACCTCTTTTTGCCGGTCATCTGGCTCGTCGCCGGCTCCGCCGCGCTCGTGATGGACGGAGTGGAGCTCCTGACTCCCCAAAATATGACCATGCGCCGGGCGATCGCGCGCTTCGTCGAGATCGTGCGCTCCTCAGAAGGCTCTCAGACCATCAGAATCGGCTACAAAACCTACAAGCGCCTGGATGCCCAATTTACGAAAATCTGGCGCGGCGGAATGGGTTGCCGAGGTGCCACCGCTTACTGAGCCTGGCCCATTTGCGGCCACGTAAAAAATCCAGCGTGACAATTCGTTCGTCAGGTCCGCGCCGCCAGTCGCGGGCCTCCCCTCGAGAAAACCAAAGTCGTTTCGTGCATCTGGCGAGACCCGATCAGTGGACGGCCACGGCATCGTAATTGAAATTCCGACGGGTACTAAGTGAATGTCGGAGCGGAGCTATGCGATCGCTGGTTTTCAAATTTGTTTTGCTGTTCTTGGCCCAAGCCACCGTCGTCGCGGCGGGGCTACAGCCCGCGCGCGCCGGGATGTGCGCGGCCGCAGTCCTCAAAGACTCAACCTACGAAGGCGGCCGGCTCGTCGACCGTTACTCGAACGCCCAAGTCCGCGAGCGACTCAAAGACCTGAGCTTTCTCAAGAGAGTCACGCGCGAGCTCGACGCTCAATTTCTGCATGAATCGCGGGCGCTCTCGCGCCGGATGAAGTCGCTGCCGAACGAATACGATTTCATAATCGTCGGGGCCGGCGGGCACGGCGTTCAAGCGGCCTTCACGCTTGCGGGCAAACGAATTCTCATCGTTGAAGGATCGAATTTCGTGAATAACACGTTCCGCCGAATGGGCGATGCGATGATTCTAAACAGCCCCGAGCTGGGCGCGAAAGGAAGCACGAATCCGCGATATGGCGGAACGTTTCAAGTACGCGATGCGATGTTCGAAGGTTATCCGCTCGCATCGCAGCTTCGCGGCGTCGACGTCTTGCGCATGAAAGAGCTGAAAGAAGGCGCGAAATCGGCGAATGATCAGGTTGACCTGCTGCTCGGTACGCACGCGAACGAGCTCGAACCGGTCGTTAAAGACGGCCGGGTCGTCGGTGTCCGTATGTTTTTGAGCAATGGCGCGGTCTGTAAAGCTACGGCCGTCATCCATGCCGGTGGCCTCGGCCGCGCGAAGCTGCCGTTCAAGGATCAAGGGACGGTCCAGCTGGTGATGAAATACCTGGGTATTTCGACGATCCGCACGATGCCCGCGCTCATGTCTTACGAAGGATTCATGGAGCGCGTGAACGCGTTCTTCGAAAACGGCCGCGATCCGCGCGAGGAGCTTATCGGAAAACGGGTCGCGATCGTCGGGGCCGGCGACGGCGCGCTGGTGGCGATCGAAGCGCTTTACGGCTACGCCCCTCAGCATATTTACTCGTTGCCGAGACGGCTGGCGAAAATGGCGGTCACTTGGTTCGGCCAAAAATTCTCGACTCCAGACAAAACCGTGAACGACCATCCCGACCGGTATCTCGAGAACCAGGTGAAAATCTTTTCGAAGCCCGACGGCCACGACAAGGTCATAGAACCGCCGCATACCGTGCCCCATCACCTCGAACGCATCGAGGAATTTTCTGAAAATGGGAGAGTCGCATTCCGTTTGTTCCCGAAGGACGGCGGGGCGCCGGTGACGGTGGATTATGTGATCATCGCGACGGGCTACGAGCCCGTGCCGATTCCGATTCGGGGCCACACCTACAGCCTGGGCCATAACGCCGTCATCATTAAGGACGGAATTCCCGTCGGCCAACAAGTCGTGACGTCCAGCGGGATTGGCTTACCGGTGTTCATCGGGGGCGCGCAGCTCGGGCCGAAATTCGCGACGGAGAAAATGGTCTTGGCGAGCGAGACGGAGAATCCAGTTTCATTTGATGTGCTGATCAGCCCGACCACGAAACTAGCCGAACACGTGCGTGAAGCGGCCGAGCTCGTAATCAGGGCTTCCGCAGCCGGCCGGAGAGTTAAGTAGCCGGGTCCCACCGAGTCCGGGACCCCGCCGGCCGTGGCGTGCTCAATTCGGCCAAAGCATTCGACAAAAGCGTCAAAATCATTTGTAATTTGAGTGTGAAACTCAAAGACCTGCTGTCGCACGCGCCGCCTCACACCGTCGCGGGCGCGGGCAACCCCGAGATTAACGACGTCTGCCAGGATTCGCGCAAATGCGGTCCCGGCAGCGCGTTCGTCGCCGTCAAAGGCACGGCCTTCGACGCGCACGACGTCCTGAATGAGGTCGCCGAGAAAAACCCGGCGGCCCTCGTGGTACAAGACACGCGCAAAGTTCCGGCGTCGTACTCGGGGCCGGTCGTAAAGTCGGAGAATACACGCCAGCTGCTCGACTACCTTGCGCATGAGGCGGCGGGCCGGCCTTCCGACAAAATGCTTTGTGTCGGCGTAACCGGCACTAACGGGAAGACCACGACCACGAACATCTTAGAGGCGCTGCTGAACGG
>DASUEL010000364.1:0-4671 GCA_036275095.1 Bdellovibrionales bacterium | reverse complement strand
CGACCTGCCACAGCGTCATGGATTATCTCGAAAAAGTGAATAAAGAGCTTGGGATCACCATCGTCTGCAACTTGCACTTCCTGAGTCTCGTACGTCGGTATGCCACGCGCGTGATCGCGCTGAAGGAAGGGAATTTGGTGTTCAATGGAAACCCTAGAGATATCACCGAAGACTGGTTCAGAAAGATCTACGGCGAAGACGCACGCGAAGTCCACGTCAACTAACACCGAGAACAAACCGCCCATGAATGCACAACCCGATCCGAAGCCGAGAGCCGTTTCCGCCGTTTCGAACGCGATCTCAATCAAGTCGCTCATGTTGGACGCCGTAATCTTCGCGGGGCTCCTGTTGGGGATCGTCTTCGTCATCATGCAGCCGACTGAAGCCGATCTTCTGAACCTCGGCCGCAACGCCGCGATGGCCGCGGCTTTTTTCGTCATTGGCCTGGTCGCGAGCTATGCGCTCAACAAATCCGGCGTCAAAACGCTCGGCGAAGCGGTGTTCGAGCCGCCGCATAAGAAAGCGCAAGCCCGCGCTTATGCGTGGTACAAAACGTTTTGGGGCCTCGAGCTGATCGTCGGTTTTGTCGCGACGTTTTACGCCGCGACTCTGGTCACTGACTTTTCGCTCCATGAGCTTTTGTCCGAAGACGGTTTCGCGGGTGCTCAGCGCATCTTCTCCGCGCTCGTTCACCCGAATTTCGAAATTCTGCCGCAAGCCGTTTTGGCGATCGTCGAAACGATCTTCATCGCATTCATGGCGACGGTTATGGCGATCCCGATCGCTTTCGTTCTCAGTTTCGTGAGCGCGAAAAACATCATGGGCGGAACTGCGCCCGGCTTTTTCATTTACGGTTTGTTGCGTACGTCACTGAACGTCACCCGCTCGATCGAGCCGCTCATCTGGGCGATCATCTTCTCGGTATGGGTCGGCATCGGGCCTTTCGCCGGCATGCTCGCGCTCATGATCCATTCGATCGCGTCGCTGACGAAGCAGTACTCGGAAATGGTTGAAAGCGTCGACGAGGGGCCGATCGAAGGCATACAATCGACCGGCGCCGGCCCGCTTCAGGTGATTTGGTTCGCCGTCGTTCCGCAGATCGTGCTGCCATACGTTTCCATCACCATCTACCGTTGGGACATCAACGTTCGCATGGCGACCGTGATCGGCCTCGTGGGTGGGGGCGGTATTGGCACGATGCTGATCCAGTATCAGGGTCAGGCGATGTGGAATGAAGTCGGTACATTGGTACTCGTCATCGCCGTCGTCGTATGGCTGATGGATACGAGCTCGGCTTATATTCGCGAAGCCATCAAGTAAAACGTTCACGGTCCCGCGTGACTTTCTTTGTCACCGGGTTAGAAATCAATCCACTCACGATTAAGACGCCCGCTGAGGTAAATTCAGCGGGTTCTATTGCTAATTTAGCGTGAGAGAGTGGAGATATCGATGAAGTCGTTTTTGTTCGCGCAAGCCGCGGCGCTTTGTTTGATCGCGTTCGGCGCCAGTGCCGATGAGCCGTGGAACAATCTGAATTTGCGCGCCGCCAATGGCACCGAGATCACGGTGGACTATCAATTCAATCCGCGTTGCCAGCGCGCCACGTATGAAGGCCGATCGGATGCGAGCATACGTTATGCCGATCCCGTGTGGTTCAACGTAAAAGGTATCCCGCCCGGCCGGAACGTTCGCCTCAACCTCGAGTTTTATTCGAAATCGAATCGGCGAACGGGCAGCCTCGATAATCCAATCGTTCGTGACTATCGCCATTATGATCGTGAGATGGCGCTCTGGTACGCCGGTGAGAACCGCTATACACTTGGTATCTATCAAATGCCGGTTCGTTTGACTGTCGGGTCTTCGTACACCGACCTTGCGATCATTCAGCGAATCCGCATCACCATCGACGGCCAGCCGTTGATCGACCCGATCAACGGTACCGACCGCTTTCAGCTGAATCTCGACAACAAGATCGGCTGCAGGTCGTTCTAAAAAGTTTTGGGAGGAGTCATGTTCAACAAACTCGTTATTTTAGCCGTGCTCGGGCTATCCGCCACCGCCGCGGCCGAAAACAAAAACGTGGTCGACTGTAAGGCCGTAAAGATCATCGATGACAGCGTTTTCGAGGAAAGTCTTTCGACGCACGAGCACACCGATGTCTATATCGAGGCCGATGCGAATGGAAAGCTCGTACTGGCGAGTGTGGGCGCGAATATCGATTACGAGCGAAAGAAGGGCGATATCGTGCGCCAGTTGCCGTCGGAGTTCGGCCGCAATCGTTACATTTTGAGACGAGCGCTGAGCGACCGCGCGTTCATGATCACGGTCAGCCAGGGCTCGGGCCCGCGTCCCGGTACAGCGTGGGGTAATATTTCGGTTCAAAACGGGAACGGCACCTGGAGTGAGATCGCCGTCTTGGTCTGCAAGAAGTAAGGTCTCAAAACGGGACACGCTAAACCGCTGATTTTTCTCGCTTTAAAAATGCGGAAAAATCGAGAGATTTTTGAAACGAACCGCGTGGCCCGCTCGTCTTATTCAGTGAAAGCGAAACAAACTAGGCTAACCCCAATACCCACCGGCCGAGAGCAACCCCTCTCGGCCGGAACTTTTTTGAGGACCTGCACTCGCACTTGATGAGCTCAGTTTCGCGCGATCCGCTCGTGCAGGAATATCCGCCGTCCCGAATTTCGCCCCTTCGTGCATGCCAGCGCAAACAAAAACGGTTGTTTTCTGCGCACCAATTGCGCGCTCCGTCCAAGAAACCGTTTCGCACTGAGCCGCATTTTCTCAAATTCATTCGCGCGAACGTCTCAAGATGAGCAAAGGCTCGAAATCTTTTCTAAAGTCACGGGGCCAAAAGTCCGAAGAGAAATACAGTGGTGAAACGTTGTCACCCTACCTGCCTGTAAGCGCAAATATCCGAAACAATTAAGGCCTTGGTTTCTTTTTTGACCGGCCAAGCGGTTGAGCTACGCGTGCGGTTTTGTGCGCGCGTGACTCGCGCGGCTTGCGGTCAAACTGGCGGCTGGCCAAAAAAACTGACGGGGAACGTACTATGTCACAAACGCAATTTTTCGTTTCGCACAACGGACAGACATCTGGGCCCTTCTCTGCCTCTGAGATCGTGAAGAAGCTCGAGAGCAGCGAGCTCGAGTGGACGGACTATCTCTTCGACGACCAAGCGAATGACTGGGTCATGTTGATGGAAGCGAAAGCCGTCAACCAGAACCTGAAGCCCGCCAAGAAGCCCGAGGCCCCGCCGAAGCTCCACGCCGTCAAGAAGGAAGAGAAGCCGGAGAATACCGGCTCGGGCGAGGAGTGGTTCATTCTCAAGGGCGACGATCAGTCGGGCCCGTTCACCTACCACGATCTCGTCAAGATGCTGCAAGATAAAACGCTTTTCGAGTTCGACTACATCTGGAAGCCGGGTCAAGACAGCTGGAAGCGCGTCGCAGAAGTGACGGAGTTCTCGCCCGACAAGATCAAAGACCTCAAACAGTCGAGAATGAATTCAATCTCGAACATCTTCTTCCGCCGACGTTTTAAGCGCCGCGAGTTCGGTGGCACGCTGATCGTTCATGACAACAAGAAGGTTTGGCACGGTAAGAGCCTCGAGATTAGCGAAGGCGGCGCGGGCCTGATTATGTTCAACGCTATGGTGCTTCCCGGCCAAACGCTGTATCTGCACTTTCGCCCGAGCGGCAACGTTCCCCCGTTCAATGCGCTGGTCGAGGTCGTCAGCAAGAAGTACGTGAAGGGCGTGCAGGATTTCAATGCACCCATGAGCTACGGCGTGCGCTTCATCAAGATTCAGGATGAGGCCCGCCAGTACCTACATGATTACGCAAAAGCAGGAAAAGAAGCGGCTTAATCGCCGTCTGAAACGGTTTCGAAGAACGTTTTTTTGGGAGGTTTTAGATGTCAACAGTACTCAAGTTTCTAGCCGAAGGTGACGTCGCCATGTGGGCGATCGTGCTGACCGGCTTGTTCGGAATCGCGGTCGTCGCCGAGCGCGCGAAAACGCTCTACTTCGACTTCACGATTCCCTATGCCCAGTTCATGGAAAAGCTTCGTGGTTTGGTCATGAGCGACAAGATTGAGGAAGCCGTGGCTCTCTGCGCGAGCTATCCGAAAGCGCCTCTCGCGCAGGTCGCAAAGAGCGTGCTCGAGCGTGCCGATCAGGATGACGGATCGATCGATCAGGGCCTCGATGTGAAGTACGCGGAAGTCATGCCGAAATTCCACAAGGGCTTCGGTTATATGGCGATGATCGCGAACGTCGCGACGCTGCTGGGTCTTCTCGGTACGGTTCACGGTCTGATCATGGCCTTCGAAGCGGTCAGCTTCGCCGACCCCGCGCAAAAGCAGATGATGCTCGCGCAGTCGATCTCGATCGCGCTCGTGGCGACGATGTCGGGTCTGTTCGTGGCGATTCCCATGATGTTCATTTATTCATTCTTTCACGCGCGCCAGAACCATCTCGTCGAAGAGGTGATCGCGGGTAGCGCGGCCGTGGTGGATCTGCTCAAACACAGAAACTACGAGCCTTTTAAAGAAGAAAAGGTCTACGCGATGAACAATAAGGGCCTGCCTCCGACACCGGCAAGAAAGATGGCCTAAGGAGCTTTGAATGGCAAAGCGTTCGTACCGGCGACATGACGACGGGACCTT
>DASUEL010000363.1:0-2034 GCA_036275095.1 Bdellovibrionales bacterium | reverse complement strand
CCTGTTGCATTGACGGTCTCGTAGCCGGCCAGCGCGCGCAGACCCAAGAGCTCGCCGAATTTGTAGTCACCGACGCCTTTGAGGCTGAAGCCCGAGCCTTTCGTTTCGACGGTTTCAGTCGTATAGCCGACCGAAATCGTGTCCATTCCGAAACCGAGCATGCCGCCGATCGCAAGCTTTGACTCTTTCGGAGCTTCGCCCTCACGAAACTGCGTCTCGGTCGAGCTTTCGGACTTGGCGGCAGGCCCGGCCCCGCGGGGCTGAAGCGTCATTCCGACTTTCGCTTTGCCGCGCTTGATCTTGCCAGCGGCGCGGCTGCCTTTGGCTTTGGTGATTTCGATGATCGCGCGCCGCTTGCCCTGGTCGTCGATCGCATAATAGAGATCGCCGGCTTTCGCCTCGATGCCTTCGATGACGACGGCTTTGGCTTTTACGACCTTAATGGTTTGGGCGTGCGCGAAAGGGGCGACGAGTAAGAAGAGCGCGACAGCGAGCGCCAGGGGTAAGGACGAACGTTTGTGTCGTGGCATGGATGTGTCCTTCACAGGTATCCTATCGGTTTCGCTGGGAGAACAACAAGGCCAGGCCCCTCATCTCTGGGCAATGGTCGCGTAGGTCGTAGCCGCTTTTCTTGATAAGCTTGGCGTATGATCACACGTCGCGCGACGCTTCTGGCGCTGTCTGTCTGCCTTATGGGCTGTTCCTCGCTCTTTGGAAGCCGCCAAAACGCGCCCGTTGAGAAGGACGTGTCGACTTTCGCCCGTAAAGGGTACGATGCGCAGCCGCGCCGCCGCGTTCTGGTTCTCCCTTTCTTGGACACCTCCGCGACCCGCTCCCAAAAAGTGGGCGAGGAGGCGCGCAAAGTGCTCATCCGAAGCCTTTCGAAATCGGATCGCTTCGTTTTCGTGCATCCGAGCGACTTCCCGAAAGACGTAAGTGGCTTCATCGTGAACGGTGAATACGACCTGCCGTCGCTTTCCAAAATCGGCGAAGCCATAGGGCTCGCGGCCGTCATCGAGGGAAAGATCCTCGACATCAAAGCGAAAAAACTCGGAGACGAAGTCGGTCTCGTGCGCAGGTTCAAAGCGAAAATGGAAGCGGCCGTTCGGGTTCGCATGTTCGCGGTGCGGAATGGGCGCGAGATTTTGAACGAAGCGCGCTCCGCGACCGTCGAGGGCTCGACCACCCGGATCGCCGAGACGCAGCCCGGCTCATCGTTTCTCGAAGAGGACCCGGCGCTGATCAGCGAGGCCGTCACCCAGGCGTTCAAATCGATGGTGAACCCGATCATCAAGTCGGTGGACAAACTCGGCTGGGAGGGGCGGATCGCGCTCATCCAGGGCACCCGCATTTATCTCAATGCGGGCCGGTTGTCGGGACTGCAGGTCGGCGACATCCTCAAAGTCAGCGAACAAGGCGAGGAGATCTTCGACCCCGAGACCGGCGACTCCCTGGGCTTGGCGCCCGGGCGAATGAAAGGGACGCTGGAACTCGTCAGCTATTTTGGAGCCGATGGCGCCGTCGCCGTCATACACTCCGGCTCAGGCTTCAAAGAAAACGATCTCGTCGAACTTTATTAATATCTTCAAAATCCGGAAACCCGCCCCGTCGTAAAATGATTTTTGGGGAGGAATCCATGAACGTCGACCTACAACCGGACCCTATGATCGGCCGCATGCTTCCTGACGTGGACCTCGAGTTCGCCGACGGCCGCACGGCGCACTTGCCTGACGATTGGAAAGGGCGCTGGACGCTGCTATATTTTTATCCGGCAGACGATACGCCCGGCTGCACGGCACAGGCGCACGCGTACCGGGACAACATCGACGAATTCAAGCGCGTCAACGTGCAGGTGGTAGGCGTGAGCCCCGACGACGCCGATTCGCATCGCCGGTTCACGAAGAAACACCAATTGAATTTTCCGTTGCTATCGGATCCGCTTCACGTGCTCGCGCGCGCTATGGGCGCCTACGCGGGCGAATCCGTTTCGAGAGATACGTTTCTCATCGACCCTGAGGGCCGCGTCCGCCAAGT
>DASUEL010000362.1:0-2752 GCA_036275095.1 Bdellovibrionales bacterium | reverse complement strand
TTTATCTTCCGTGACGGCGGCACCCCCGGCTTTTTTCAAGCCCTGTCCACCGTGTGTACACCTCTCCCGAAACAAATTCGCTTTAAGCTGGCATAGGCTTTGAAGATTTGGTCTCAACTTAGCGAGGAGCGTCTCTTGGTGAACGTGCTCTTGACTCTAGTCTTCGGCCTGGCCCTTTCTTTTTCGTCACACGCGCAGGAATTAGCCCCAGCTGAGGAGCCGGCCGTCGTCATCCAAAACCTCGGCGAGGGCGCCAACCAAGCCGAAGTCGTCACGGTCAGCGCCGCCTCGCCTCGCGCGCTCCGGCGTGCCGTCGATTGGATCAAGTCGCACCTGCGGCGTGAAAGCGCCGACGAGCGATTCGTTCTGCTGGGTCTCAACGACGAAGCCCCGAAAGGCGCGGCCGTGAAGGCCCGCGCTGACGCCCGTTTGGCAGCCGCCGAGCTCGCTCAGGCCGCCAAGACAGAACCCAAAACCGAGTCGTTCGCTGGAAAAACGCTTCAGAAACTCTGGGGCGGCACGAATTATCTCGTCACCATCACGGTCATTCGCACCCTCTACACGTACGGCGTGAATTGGACCGGTGTCGCGGTCAGCCCCGACTTCTCCGCGTTCGATGGCGCTATCCTTGGCGTCGTGGCCGCAGCGCCCGTCGTGTTCTTCACGATGAAGGGTTTCGAGTTCCGCCAATGGGTGACGGCTCAACGAATATCGAAGCTGTTCGGCTTGCAAGGCCGCGAAGATCTGAGCCGCGTGCAGAAAACGCTGCGAACGGCGTTCAACCGCTTCGAGGAGTACGGCAAGATGTACCTCACGGCGTTCACCGCCATCGGTCTGTTCAAAGTCGTCGCGGCGCTCGTGCAGGATACGGCCCCGATGTCGTTCGCGGAGAGTCTCAGCGTCGTGCATAAGACGGCGCTTTATGAAACGCTCGCCTTTGCGCCGCTTGACGCGTTCTTCGGCAATCACGAGCGCCGCCGCATTCGCGAAGCCGTCAGCCTGCCCCCGAAGCTTCGGGAAGCGGCAGGGCGGCTCGCGGTTCGTAACATGGACATTTCGAATTTCTTCGCGGGCATGTATACCAGCACGATCGTTCTCGCCTCCGTGATGAACGTCGAGCATGCGAGCCTTGGCTTCGCGGCGCTGGCCGCGACCGGCTACGGCCTCGGCGTTTTCGAGTCGACGCGCGGAGGAGAATCAAAAGCAGTCACGTTGAACCTGAGCGGCTCTTTCGAATACGTGCGGGAGCTCCAGCTCGGCGCCGCGTTCGCGTGCGGCCGCGCCGTGATTCTCTGAGACTTCTCCCCGCTTAGTGGTGGCCGCGCTCCTCGGACTCATAGAACAAATACGTCAGACCGGCGATGTAAGTCTGATTCCAGCCTGATTTGAATAGCGGGCTATCGCGATTCGCGGATTGGTCCAGTGATGAGGCCCAGCTTCCACCGTACATTCGAACGCGCGCGCTGAGCGCGATGTTCACCCCGACCATCACGTCGGTCTCCAAATAGCCGCCGCGCGCGCCGTGGGCCGGGCGCCCGGCCGCCGCATATTGCGGCTCCACCTCGTAAAAGTAGCGCGCCAGCTTCTCGTCGATGAAGACACCTTGCACTTTCAAGTAGGACTTCCAGTTCGCGACCGGAAAATCCTTCAGCTCGGCGCCGAGTGCCGCCGAGTAGGTGAAGCCGCGGTGAACCAAACTCGAGAAATCGGTCGACGCCACCACTCGCACCGGGAACAACAAACGCAAACGCCCGCGCCCGCCGAGCCGGCTCAGCATGACTTCGAGGCGCGGCCCGAGCTCGGCCAGCCAATCGAGGTCGGGCATTCCGCGTCTCGCCGCATTGTCCTCGGAGTTCGCGGGGAACGAGCCCGCCGCGCTCAAATCGAGATCGAAAATGTGATTCTGGGCGAGGCGCGCCCGCGCACCCTCTTTTTCGTCCTGTCTGAAAATCTCGCCGCGATAGACGAAGTAAGGAAGAGCCAGCCAGCGAAAGCGCGTATGGTCCGAACCCGGGTAGTCAGGGAGCTGACCCGCGCCGGCCGCCAACCCCAGCTCGTAAAGCGCAGGAAGCCCCTGGGGCCGATCGCTCTGCGCGAAAACTCCCCGGCCGGCACAGAGACAAAGCGCGAATGTGAAAAATCGCAGCGCCCGCGGGCTCACCGTGAAAGCACGGCCTCAATTACAATTGCTGAATGCGTCTTTGGGATTGATCGCGGGCCGGAGCTTCACTTTGTAGACGAGCTGGACGGCCGACTGTTGCGACATTTGGCCATCGCGTACCTGCATGTGAATCTCGTCTTCGAAGCTGATGCGGGTCTGTTTCACACGGTGGTGCTCGGGCCATAGATTTTCGAACTGGTTGCTGCCGCCGATTGAAAGCGGAATGAGGTGGTCGACGGTATAATTGCGGCGGCAGCCGTGCGGGATACGATAGGCATCGTATACGATTTGCTTCTGCTCGTAGGTCACCGAGCGGCGGCAGTATGGAATTTTTTGGCTGTAACGGTAGCCCTCAAAGTCGGGACTGTTGGGAGTGCAAAGCGAACCTGGAGTCAGTTTAGCGTTCGGAACCAACGGAAAAGGGTGCTGCGCCCCCAAAACCGTTGAACCCATCAAAAGAATGCTTAGGCCGATTGCTCGTAGCATTTTCCCCCCTCTGATTTGTTCGAGGCCCGACCATATTTGACGGGCCTCGAAAACGTAAGTCAGGAAACCCTGACAGAAAAATTTTCACCTGTCCATGCTCATAAG
>DASUEL010000361.1:0-6362 GCA_036275095.1 Bdellovibrionales bacterium | reverse complement strand
CTAAACAAAAAATAAGCGCGGCAAAAATTTGCCGCGCCCGATTCGTTCCCTCAGTTTTCGAATTCAGATTTTAGGACCTTACTTGACCAGCCAGGCCTCTCGTGAAGCGACACCGTTCGGGGTCAGGCCATTGGCGTATGTGTACTCGACTTCGACGCCTTGGCCGACAGTCAGGGGGAGCCCTTTCGCAATCGTGAGCGTCTTGGACTGGCCGATGTGACGGCGGCACTCTTCGCGAGTTCCCGGGGCCGCAGACGGAATCTTGGCGCCCACGATCTTGACGACGGCCACGGGCGTGTACGTGCTGCCCGATTCCGGGGTTTGTTGAACGACGCCACCGAGCTGGGCAAGCTGTGGCAGCTCCTTGACTTCAACCAGAAATACGCACTTCTCAAAAAATGAGGCCTGGCTTTGGAACGGGATCAAGGCCGCTGCGAGGGCGAGAATAAGGATTTTCATTTTGACTCCTAGGGTTTTGGACGGATTCACTGAATCAAGATTTCAGGACGGCGCGAATATTATCCGGAGACTCGGATAAGTCCATCCGCAGGTCGAATCTTAATATAAATTGCACAGTCCGCAGTCACAGCCGACGACAGAAAGTCCGGCATCCGGCTGTCAGAAACAGTCCGAGCCCACGGTTATTTTGACGTGTTCTTGCATCTGTCACAGACGCCACACGGACCGTGTCCGCCAATTCCGAAATACGTATAAATGAACTGCGCCCGGCACTCGGACTTGTTGACGTAGTTGAGCATCTCCAGCAGCCGGGCCTGTTCGGCTTTAAGCCGCGACTTCGATTTTTCTTCATCGAGAAGCTCGGGCCCAAGTTGGCCGATCAAGGTTTTCCCCTCCAAAACGCCCCAGCGTTCGAACAAATTGAGCGTCGTCTCGACCCGATAGTCCCGGCTATTGTAAAAGTTCATTTCGGCCCTCAAGAACTCGGCGCCTTCGGCCTTCCAGCGGGCCTCGTTTCGCTCGATGAGCGCGTAGACCGCTTTCACGAAGCTCGTCTCTGGATGCGCCCACTTAATGAAATCCATCTGAATCGAAACGTCGTCAGGATCGTAGAAAAGCGCGCAGTCCGATGGAAGCCCGTCTCGGCCCGCGCGCCCCGCTTCTTGGTAGTAGGCTTCGAGGCTTCCGGGCACTTCGGCATGAAAGACCTTGCGGATATCGGGTTTGTCGATCCCGAGCCCGAAGGCCGGCGTCGCCAGAATCAGATCTGTTTGCCCCCGAAGAAACATCTCCTGATTTTGCTTGCGATGCTGATCGTTCAGCCCGCCATGGTAAGTGACATGACGAAACCCAAGCTTGGCCACGGCCTGGGAGAACTTCACGAGCGTCGAGATCAGTGAGAAGTAAATGATGCTGGGGCCGGGCATCTGATGATGAAGGGCCACGAAGCCCCGAATCTTTTCATCCAAGCCATGCACGTCAAACGCCGAAAACCGCAAATTGGGCCGCTCGATACCCGCATGAAAAACCCGAACCTCCGCGGACTCCAGCCCCGTCTGGCGGATGATGTCTTCCTGCACCTTCGGCGTCGCGGTGGCGGTCAGGGCCAGAGTCACCGGGCTACCGAGCCGCGCACGAAATTCGGCGATGCGCGTATAGTCGGGCCTGAAATCATGACCCCACTCCGAAATACAGTGAGCCTCATCGATGGCCAGAAGCGGGATGCGCACGCCCTTCAGCGCCTCCAGAAATTCGGGCTTCTTGAACCGCTCCGGTGTCACATAAAGGAGCTGATAGGCCCCCTCGGCGAGCTTTTTGTAGCGCCGCTCCCGCTCTTCGCGGCTAATCGAGGAGTTGATGAACGACGCCTTGATTCCGCGGGCCACGACTTGGTCGACTTGGTCTTTCATGAGGGCGATCAGCGGCGATAAAACGAGGGTGGTGCCGGCCAGGCTCAGCGCGGGGATCTGAAAACACAGGCTTTTTCCCATCCCGGTGGGCATCAGCACGAGCGCATGATGGCCCGCCAGAACGTGGTCGATCACGTCGCGCTGAGGCGGACGAAACGAATCGAAGCCAAAAACCTGCTTCAAAAGCTGCTCAGGAGTCACCCCTAATTTTTAACACGCCCGAGCGGTCCAAATGAGCGAAAAAAATCGGCTTTTCCCCTATCCTGGGCCTTTTCTTTGCCCGGGGCGCATGCTAAGACTTCTGGTTCACCTACATAGGTTGAAATTTGAACCGAGGGGTCGCCACAGGTTGGTATCAACAGATTTGGCCTCCTCCATAACCCACGAGAGAGCATCTTATGGCAGTTGTCCTCACCGACTTGGAAAAAACCCGGAATATCGGGATCTCCGCCCACATCGATTCGGGCAAGACCACCCTCACCGAGCGCATCCTGTTCTACACGGGCCGGATTCACGCGATCCACGAAGTCCGCGGAAAAGACGGCGTCGGCGCCAAGATGGACTCGATGGACCTCGAGCGCGAAAAGGGCATCACCATCCAATCCGCCGCGACCTACTGCGCGTGGAAGGGCTACCACATCAACATCATCGACACCCCCGGGCACGTTGATTTCACGATCGAAGTGGAGCGCGCGCTCCGCGTTCTCGACGGCGCGATTCTCGTTCTTTGCGGTGTGGCCGGCGTTCAGTCGCAGTCGATCACGGTCGACCGCCAAATGCGCCGCTACAACGTTCCCCGTCTCGCGTTCATCAACAAGCTCGATCGCACGGGCTCGAACCCGTGGCGCGTGATCGATCAGCTTCGCGAGAAGCTGCGCCTCAACGCCGCCGCCGTTCAGATCCCGATGGGTCTCGAAGACAAGCACATGGGTGAAATCGACGTCATCGGCATGAAGGCCTACTTCCACGAAGGCGACGACGGCGAAAAGGTCATCGAAAAGGAAATCCCGGCCGAGTACCTAGAAGACGCCAAACGCGTTCGTCAAGAGCTCGTGGCCAAAGTCGCCGACTTCGACGAGAAGGTCGCCGACAAGTTCCTGATGGAAGAAGAAGTCACCACCGAGGAGCTCCGCGCGGCTATCCGCAAAGGCACGATCGATTTGAAGTTCGTGCCGGTGTTCATGGGCTCAGCCTACAAAAACAAGGGCGTTCAGCTCCTGCTCGACGGCGTCACCATGTTCCTGCCGAACCCGAACGAAGTGACGAACAAAGCGCTCGACCAAGAAAAGAACGAAGCCGAGACCATTCTCAAACCCGATCCGAAGCTCCCGTTCGTCGGCCTCGCATTCAAACTCGAGGACGGCCGCTTCGGTCAGCTCACCTACATGCGCGTCTACCAAGGCTCGCTCAAAAAAGGTGACACCATTTACAACTCGAACAACGGCAAGAAAGTTAAGGTACCGCGGATCGTGCGCATGCACTCCGACGAGATGGAAGACATCGAGACCACCGTGGGCGGCGACATCGTCGCACTCTTCGGCGTCGAATGTTCATCTGGCGACACCTTCACCGACGGCTCGGTCAACCTGACCATGACGTCGATGCACGTACCCGACGCCGTGATCTCGCTCGCGATCTCTCCGAAATCGAAAGAGGCTTCGAACAACTTCTCGAAGGCCCTCAATAAGTTCACCAAAGAAGACCCCACGTTCCGCGTGAAGCGCGACGAGGAGTCGGGTGAAACGATCATCTCGGGCATGGGCGAGCTCCACCTCGAAGTTTACATGGAGCGCATGAAGCGTGAGTTCAACTGCGAAGTGATCGCCGGTAAGCCGCAAGTGGCGTATCGCGAAACGATCACCAAGCGCTCAGACTTCGATTACACCCACAAAAAGCAAACTGGTGGTTCGGGTCAATACGCGAAAATCATCGGTTACCTCGAGCCGCTGCCGACCAACTCCGAGAAAAACTACGAGTTCGTCGACAACGTCGTGGGCGGAAAGATTCCCCGCGAATTCATTCCCGCGTGCGACAAAGGCTTCCGCGAGCAAATCACGAAGGGCCTCCTGATCGGTCACCCGGTCGTGAACGTTCTTTGCGAAGTGCATGACGGTGCCTCGCACACGGTTGACTCGTCGGAGATGGCGTTCCGTATCGCCGCCATGGCGGCCTTCCGCGAAGCGTACCCGAAAGCCGCGCCCGTCGTTCTTGAGCCGATCATGAAGCTCGAAGCCTCAGCTCCTGAGGAGTTCCAGGGCAACGTGATGGGCCAGATCAACCAGCGCCGCGGTGTGATCGTCGCGTCGACGAACCAAGAAGGCTACGTGATCATCGAAGCCGAAGTGCCGCTGACCGAGATGTTCGGTTACTCGACCGACCTCCGCTCGGCCACCCAAGGCAAAGGCGAGTTCACGATGGAGTTCGCGAAGTACGCTCCGTGCCCGCGCAACATCCAAGACGAACTGGTCAAGAAGTACCAAGAAAAGCGCGCGGCCGAAAACAAGTAAGCCGCAACATTCGCCGTTCTTTTCCGGAACCTATTCGTTGTGGCAAACGATATCTTCCGAAAAAAAGGACGGCCTAGCCTGACGGATTCGAAACAAAAAACCCGAGCTTTTAGCTCGGGTTTTTTATTGTCCACACTTCAGCCGCAATCCAGCGTACCGCGGCCAAAGACTCATTCACTCTGAACCGACTGGGGCCGTGTGATCCGTTTGCGGCACCTTATTCGAGGCGGAATATTCAACCGGAAACGCGCGTTCAAGCGCTTGCACGGACCGCAGGCACCACTCGTTCGCGTTCTCGTTCGCCAGCACTTTGGTTATTCGCTGGAAGTCCGTGCTCTTCAATTTCCGGTTCGGGCTGAGCGCGAATCCAAGGGCTCGATAAACTTCTACTCCACAATGGGATTTGACGCCATCGAGGCGGTGCTGCTGAAGCTTCGTCATTCGCTTGATATTGCTGCTGGATTCCGTCGTGACGACCGCAGCAGTTGGAATAATCATATCGCTGAGGATCGATCCGATCGCCAACCCGCCGAGCCCTACAGCAGCGATCAAAAACAGCGCCGCGATATCGTCATCATAGGCCTGCGCTTTTGAAACCGGAGCCATCGTCATGGACACTGCCAATAAAAGAACTGTGATCCCTCGTAAAAACATATGAGCGCCTCCTGATTCCAATGCGATAAATGGCATTAGTACAAGAGCTGTGCCCCGGGAGAGCGTTTAGAATCGATTTGAACTGCTTAAACGCGCGAAACGGCACTCGACCGTTCAATGACTGGACGCACAGGCGGTTTAAGGACTTTGGCTAAATTCAATTGATTTTAGAGAACCGCCCGCATTGAAGCGGATAAAGATCCGTTTTGAGCGGGCCTGAGTGCCAGCCGTTCGGCAGCCCGTACTTCGCGATCAGAATTTGGCTGCGAATCGCAACGAGATTGCCATCGGTCTTGGAGATGTCCCATTCTATCCGAATGTCCTGGGGTTTGAAGCGTCCTCCACAACGGGTCAGGTACGTGGTCACCTGATTGTCATCACGCACGACCTTGAACGCAACCGGAGAGCCCGGAATCTCACCGGCATAAGGCATCTCTTGGGGTATCCCGCTGCAGGTGTTGAGCGAAACGATCGAATGGGGGCCTGAAACGATCATCGTTCTGAAATCGGCCTGAATGTAACCCGCTCCCTTGTCGATGCGGACGCTCGTATCGCCGTTAGAGGCACGGCGGATTTCCATCTTGCAGCCGTCGTCGCTGCGATAGTTGCCGGGCGGAAATACGAGATATGCCTGCGCTTGAGCGCCGGCGACAAATGTAAGGACTGCGAGCAACTTGGAAAAATTTGCCATGGACGTATTCCTCCGGCGAACCGATTGGATCTAATGCCTGCAAAGACGCTAGGCGACTTGAACGAGCAAGTCTGATGCCATTCGCACATTGCCGCAATCTAGAGATTCGCTCAAAGTCCCGGTGTTCACCGTAAATGAATTTACACCGATTTCGATTCTGAATAACTTCAACGTCATGGGAATCCATTTCGTCTACATCACTGCGGGCAGCCTCGAGGAAGCAAAATCAATCGGCCACGCACTTGTCGAAGAACGACTCGCGGCCTGTGTGAACATGTTCGATGGAATGCGCTCGATCTATCGCTGGAAGGGCGCGCTTGAAGAGGCGCAAGAAGTGGTCGTGATCGCGAAGACTCGCTCGGCCCTTGTGAAAAAGCTGATCAAACGAGTCGAGCAGCTCCATTCTTACGAGACTCCATGCGCCCTCGCTTTCAAAATCACCGACGGCACCAGAGGCTACGTGCGCTGGCTGCAGGCCGAAACAGCTCAGCCCAAGAAGAGAGAACGCAAGAAATGAAGCGGCTCCAAAGCGCCAAGCTTTCACTCGACTATTACCGGCGAGACACTGCCCGAGTCGCTAAAGACCTGCTTGGGAAACGCCTAATTCACAGGATCGGCCGCAAGCGCGTCGGTGGTCTCATC
>DASUEL010000360.1:0-7748 GCA_036275095.1 Bdellovibrionales bacterium | reverse complement strand
GCCGGCGGCCGCCCGATCATGTGGCTCACGGGTCACAGCCTCATCAAAGACAAAATCAAAAAAGAAAAGGCGCCGTTTGGCGGCGAGATGAGCGGCCATATTTTCTTCGCGGACCGCAACTACGGCTATGATGATGCGTTGTATGCTGGGCTTCGGGTCATTGAGATTTTGTCGCGAACCGGCAAATCGATCGGCGATCTACTCGCCGACGTTCCGCCCGCATACAACACGCCCGAGATCCGCATCGACACAACCGAAGAGAAAAAGCGCTCTATTGTGGAAGTGCTCAAAAAGAAGTATTCTCAGCCGTCGCCACGTTATAAGGCGAACTTTATTGACGGTGTCCGGGTTTCTTTCAAGGACGGTTGGGCGCTCGCTCGCGCATCAAACACCCAACCTGTGCTGGTGCTTCGATTCGAATCAACGACGAAAGAGGGTCTGGACGAGATTCGCCGCGAGGTTGAATCTGTTGTGAACGGGCTTCTATGAGTGTGAATTCGGAATTTGAAGGTATCGAAATTAAAGGTGCGCGTGAGCACAACCTTAAGAACATCACGACCCGAATTCCGCGAAACCAAATCACTGTCGTCACTGGCCTGAGCGGCAGCGGCAAGTCCAGTCTTGCATTCGATACGATCTATGCCGAAGGTCAAAGACGCTACGTCGAGAGCCTGAGTGCTTACGCCCGCAACTTTCTCGAGCAACTCAAGAAACCGGAAGTCGATGCTATTACCGGCCTCTCGCCCGCGATTGCGATCGAGCAGAAGACTGGATCGACAAATCCGCGTTCTACAGTCGGTACGGTCACCGAAGTATACGATTATTTACGTTTACTTTACGCGCGCTCAGGCGTGCCGTTTTGTCCGAACTGCAACATTCCTGTCTCGCGTCAAGACGAAGAGCAAATAATTGCCGACATCATGAAACTGCCGGCCGAAACGAAGTTCCATGTTTTGGCACCAATGGCAAAAGGCAAGAAGGGCGAGTTCCACAACGAGTTCCAAAAGTGGATTCGCCTCGGATTCGTACGGGCGAAAGTCGACGGCGAATACATCGAAATTTCGGAGACTCAGAAGCTCAAGAAAACCAAACATCACGATATCGACCTGCTGATCGACCGTCTCATCATGAAAGAGTCGGCTCGAGCGCGCATCAATGAAAGTGTGCGAACCGCATTGAAGCTCTCTGGCGGGACTGTGACGATCGAATTCAACAATACCGCAAAAACCTACTCAATGCTCACGGCCTGCTCGAAGTGCGGCTTCAACTTTCCTGAGATTGAACCTAGGTTCTTCAGCTTCAACAACCCGCGCGGAGCCTGCCAGTCCTGCAACGGCCTCGGGGTCGTGGAGGTCGGCGTCGAGCCCGAGCACGACGAAGATGAAGAGAACGAAGACTTTGATGAGGTCACCTATATCGGCTGCGCCGCCTGTAACGGCACTCGCCTTCGAAGAGAGGCCCTTTCGGTTTATCTCAAAGGCAAGAACATCGCTGAGCTGGCCGAGATGTCGGTTGATAAGCTGACAGCCTTTTTGAAGACCATCACGTGGTCGTCGCGTGAAGCCGTAATTACAGAGAAAATCATCAATCAAGTCTTTTTCAGGCTCGAATATATGTCGAAGGTTGGCGTGGCCTATTTGAGCCTCGATCGCCCGTTGCGCACGCTTTCCGGCGGAGAGGCGCAGCGCGTGCGCCTAGCAACCCAGATCGGCTCGTCGCTGGTCGGCGTTCTTTACGTACTCGACGAACCCAGCATCGGCCTTCATCCGCGCGATCACACCCGGCTCTTGAAAACCCTTGCGGATCTACGCGACCGAGGCAATACGGTCCTTCTCGTCGAGCACGACGAAGACACCATCAGGATGGCCGATCACATTATCGATTTGGGCCCGCGCGCCGGCGCTCTCGGTGGGGAGCTCATTGCCCAGGGGCCTCTCGAATCCATTTTGAAGAATCGCGAATCCCTCACGGCCAAGTATTTGAATGGCGAGCTCTTGACCTCCCCGAAGCGTGAATTTCGAAAAGGCAATGGGAAGTTTCTGTCCATTGAAGGAGCGACCGAGCACAATTTAAAAAACGTGACGCTTAAGATCCCGCTCGGCACCTTGACTTCGGTCACGGGCGTTTCGGGAAGCGGCAAGAGCACGATCATCATTGAAACGTTATATAAGGCAACCTCCAAGCATTTTTATGATTCGAATGTCGTACCCGCCGAACACAAGCGAATCGTCGGCCTCGAACACCTCGATAAGGTCGTAGAGATCAATCAGAAGCCGATCGGCAGAACGCCGCGCTCAAACCCCGCGACCTATGTGGGCCTTTTTTCGCTGATTCGCGCGTTGTACTCGGAGCACCCGGAGTCGAAGCTGCGCGGGTACAAACCAGGTCGCTTCAGCTTCAACGTTAAGGGCGGGCGGTGCGAGGCTTGTATGGGGGGCGGCATGGTCAAAATTGAAATGCATTTCATGCCGGACGTGTTCGTTCCTTGCGATGTTTGCGGCGGGCAACGCTACAATAAAGAGACTCTCAGCATTCGTTACAAGGGCAAGTCCATCTCGGATGTCTTGAACATGAGTGTCGCAGAAGCCCTGACATTTTTCGAAAATCATCCCGTCATACACCGCAAGCTCGAAACACTTCATCGCGTCGGTCTCGATTACATTACGTTGGGACAAAGCTCAACCACGCTGTCGGGCGGAGAGGCCCAGCGAATCAAGCTCAGTCGTGAGCTTTCAAAGAGCGCGACGGGCCGAACGCTCTATATCCTCGATGAGCCGACGACGGGTCTTCACTTCGACGACGTCAAAAAACTCATCGATCTTCTCCACGAACTGGTCGAGCAGGGCAATACAGTCGTCGTGATTGAGCACAACCTCGACGTCATTAAGTCAAGCGACTACGTTATCGACATGGGGCCAGAAGGCGGTGACAAGGGTGGCGAAATCGTCGCGCAAGGAAATCCTAGAGAAGTCGCAAAGGTAAAATCAAGTTACACCGGACAGTTCTTGGCACGCGCACTTTAGGATGCCTTCTTGATTCGTGACTCTTTGATCCGCACGTTGATGTAGTTTGCCGCGCAATAAGCTTTGAAGTTCTTCAAGTCTTCTCGGGCGATGTGGAAGTGCTCGTTGTTGTAACCCAGCAAGCGCTCCACCTGCTTCGGGTCGATACGCTGCCCCTTTTTGACGTACCTGATATATTTCTTGTTCACCGGCAAGTAAACATAGATATCGAATGTGATCGGAATGTCTGGAACAATACACTCCATGTCGACAGCGAGCATGTGATTCTCGGCCGAACGCGAGGCTTCGGGAATAATGTCTTCTCCGGGCAAAAAGGCGATCCCGAGCTGATCGTCGCCGAACTGGTCGAGCGCCAAGAACTCAGTCTCGACCTTACCCCAATCGATGAAGTCGACCTGCTCAATTGTGATTTCCAGATCGTCCTCGCTGCCGAGATCTTGTCCCCGCATTTTCAGGTGGTGAATGAGCCGGCTCTTGACGTCTGCGAGCAGAACGCTGCCAATCTCTTTGTTGTCGCCGAGCGCGACCAACAGGACGCCTTTGGACGTTTCGGTTTTTACCGAGATAACGCCCACTCTGCTCGTGTTCCGAATTTCGTTGAGCTTGCCCGTATTGTTCTTCGCGAGCTCTTCGAGCGTTCTCATGGAGCTCTCGGCCAATATAGACCGAATTTTTCCGAAGGCGCGAGTTGGCCCGCTCATTTCGTCTTCGCTTGCCCGAACGCCGCCCTCCGGGCCCTCGTCATCGGAGCCTGTTGCCTCAGTGTCCCGCTGCAATGATCCGGCGCCCGAATGTTTGCCCGCACGCTCCGCATCCGTGACGCTTAGGCCGCGCGCCTTTGCCGCATCCGCAGGTCCTCCAGAGAAGCCCGAAGCCGCGTTGGGCGCGGATCGGTCGTCAGCACCGTCCGTTGCTTGCTCGGAGTCTTGATCGTCCGGCTCACCTGAAATATCTGGCTCAAGCTCATCGATCGGCTTTTCCTGCGTGAGCTCGGGATCGTCCTCCTGAGGTTCTCGTTCAGTGAGGAGCGGGTCTCTTTCTTGTTCATCGAGCTGATCCCACTTCGGGCCCTTCTTTTTGCGGCGATAATTCGACAGGTTGTGTACCGCTTCGGGCTCGTCGTCCGGCGCACTGGTTTCAGGTGAACGGCGCTTTTTTCGCTCCCGCTCTTTGGCCTCCCGAACATAGTCCTCGGCGTCTTCGATTGAGCCTTTGGCGAAGGTGAGCCCCCGCTTTCGCCTTCCGCCCTTGACGATCGAGAGTTCCGAATCCTCATCTTGAGCTTCGGCACTTCCGGCATCTTCGGCCTCTGGCGCCTCGCCTTTGTTCAGGATCATTCCATGTCTGTTCTTGGTTCCCTTGAAGAGTTCCGCCTCTACATCCTCGGGGCGGACATGATCAGGCTGTTCGAGCTCGGCGGCAAGCGCCGCGGCACTTTCTGGATTGAACTCTTCCTCGGCGGGATCTTCGCGCTCGAAGAAGGGGTGCACTTTTCCGTTGGCATCGACCGGCTCGAACGCGGCCGCACCTGTCCCCTTCGGATTAATGATCATCGATGAATTTCGAGGCCGAAAACTTTCGCGTATAATGATTCGGCTGGTGTCTTGCCCCCAAGCCGGTGATGACTTTGCGGCCTCCTGCTGTTCCGCGCCTTTTCCCTTCACATGAATGTAATTCGGAAGCGCTTCTGCGGCTTGCGCGGCGGCCTGTTCGTCTTCGGTAACGGGAGCGATGACGAATTTATAACCCCGCTCGCGCTTCGTGCGATCGACGGGTGCATCTTCGCCGTCGATGCGCTCCCACCAGTTGCGGCGCTTTTCCCGTTTTTGCCGATTCTGGCGACCGATAAAGAAAAGCCGGCCGGATGGGTCTTTCGTCTCCCATTTTTGCTCTGCATTCAGCTGAGGAGGCTCAGCGCCTTCGAAATAGAATATCCCTTCTTGTTCGTTTAGAATCATCGGCTCGAAGCTCGAAAACTTCCAAAACGGTGGAGTACGATTCGGCACTTGTTGCCAATAGCCGCTTGAAGGCAAGTTTTGCGGAGTGCAATCGGTTTGCTGGCCCTCTGGAATACCGTCGTCGACGGCTCCACCGCGCCGTGAACGGCTTCGGTTCGACCCCGTGGTGTACGTCTGCTCCCGAACGTTCGAGATATTCCTCACCTTCATCTGAACGGTCGGCCCTGAAACGGGGGAGAGGATTGCGTGTTCAAACCCAGTCTTCCTCATCATCGAATACGTGGTGCTCTCAAAGACTTCGCTATACAAAATCGGCACGACGTTAAACGTGTTCTTGAGCAAATACTCCATGCGTCGATGGTTTATGGGAAGTGTGAAGCTGAGGAGCACATGAGTCGGCTTGTTTTGGGTCGACATCAGGTCGAACGCTTCTTTCATCGTTTCAACGACGGAATATTTCCACCCCCGCTTTCCGAGAAAGCGCAGCGTAGACGCAAGCGCCGACTCTTTTTGTGTGACAAAAAGAATGCGAATATCGCGCTCTAGAATTTCATTTTTGGCGGCGCCTTGCGAGCCGCCCTCGTCTTGTGCCATTTTTCTCCAAAAGCCCAAGTCTTTTCAGACGTTAGACGTCTATTTCTCATCGGCTTTGGATTGATTCAGATTAAAATTTTCGAAGTCGCGGCAAGACGTTTGGACAGGCGCCCAAGCCAAAAGACTCAGGTGGCGAACTACATCAGTTTTTGGTGCAAAAAAGCCCGATCAAAGGCCGGGCGAAACCCGGCCTTTGGGCAAGAACGGCATGACTGAATTAGACTTTGCCGTACAGCTGGAACGCAATTACGAACGAGAAGAGAACCAGGGTTTCGATGAATACGAGACCGAGGATCATGGGCACGAACATTTTTTGTTGTGCAGCCGGGTTGCGGGCAATGCCGTCCATCGCGGCAGCTACCGCACGGCCCTGTCCGAGAGCGCCGCCGAGAGCAGCGATACCCATCGCCAGTGCCGCGCCGATTGCAACCCAGCCAGAAGATGCTGAGCCAGCATGTGCAGCAGCGTCTTGGGCGAAAGCAGGAAGAGCAACAAGCGTTGTCAGCATTCCGAGCAGAAAATTCCGATTGATCTTTTTCATGAGAAACTCCCCTTAATGGTCATGTGCCGTGGCAATGGATATATATACCATGGACAATACTGTAAAGATAAATGCTTGCATAAAGCAAACGAACAAACCCAAAAGATAAAAGGGGATCGGCGCACCGATCGGAATCAGATCGGTGAACACTCCCAAGATCGTATGGTCGCCCTGAATGTTGGCCATCAAACGCAGGCCGAGGCTGAACGGGCGCACCAGGTGTGAAATCAACTCCAGCACGAGAAGCAAAAGTCCGAACAACAGCCACGCACCATTGGTCATGTTCGCCATGAAATGCTTGATGTAGCCGATGCCGTTTTCTTTGATGCCGTAGTAATTATAAACCGCGAATGAAAACAGGCCCAACGCGAGACCCGTATTGAGGTTATCCGTCGGAGCCGTCATTCCCGGAATCAAGCCGATCAAATTGCTGAAGAAAATAAAAACAAAAATCGAAGCAAACATCGGAGCGAACTTGCGTCCGTGATGGCCTATGACGGTGTCAGAGAGATTGTTGATGAACTCGAGGATAACTTCGAAAAAGCCACGAACTGTCACGCGGTCTTCCGGAATCACTGCCGCCTCGCCGGAACCGAGCCTCACGCGCGCAACCAAACCAAGCAAGACGAGCAAGACAGAAACGATTGCGAGTGTCGCAACGTGAATCATGTGGTTTTCCGCGACGCCCGGAATGAATTGCGTCCAGCTGAAATGGCCACCGGCCCCAGCTGCAAACGCGGAGCTCGCTCCGAAGGCAGAAATCATTATTCCAAAGAGCTTTGCGATTTTCACAACGTTCCTCATTTCCTCGTCACCCGTCAGAATGCCTGCTCTGTTTCGAAAACGCAGTCCTGACGGCCAAAGCGAACAAGAGAGAAATTAAGCCTGCGGCGAACCAAAACAATTGGAGGTCTGTTCGAGCAACAATGAAGTAAATAATGAGGCCTAAAATCAGGTACTTAAATACAATGGCCCAAGTCCTCAAGGCAACCTGTTTTTTCTGGAAAACCTGGCCGAGATGAAAAAATAGAACCGCAAAGTTGATGATCGCAAGACCCGCCCCGACAGCGAAGGCGACGGCACTGGCCGTTGAATGAAGGGCGGCCAGCCCAATGACCACAGCCAGGGTCCCGACGGCGGATTCGGCAATAAGGACTTTCACGCCTCGTCCTTCTCCATGACCTTTTTCATCGCGACGATAAGGTGAAAGACCCAAACTCCCAGGCCCAAGCCGGCCCCGAGCATGACTCCGTAGCCCGACCACCCCACTTTCTGATCTAGATAGGATCCGGCATAGACCAATACAAGCTCGAGCGTGACGAGCTCCATGGTAAGGGCGAGTAGAATTGCGTATTTGTTGTTGAACATCGCTATTTCCTAAGACCCTGAGCGCCCGGAAGCTGGGCCTCACGCTCGGCCAAGCGTTGAATTTTCAGGTCAATAAAATCGGGCCGTGGGTAAAAACCTCGGATTTCATTCAATACCGCCCGTGCGGCTTTGAAGTCGTTCTTTTCTTCATAGCAAACAGCCAAGCTCAATCCCACGTGTTCATCCCTTGCTTGCTGCGGGAATTTCTCCATCAGCCCCTTGAAAAGGGCAATGGCCCCGTCAATTCGGCGCGTGGCCAAGTGA
>DASUEL010000359.1:0-3432 GCA_036275095.1 Bdellovibrionales bacterium | reverse complement strand
TCAAAATTTGCCACGCCAGATAGAGCGACGAGGCCGCCGGCTCGCGGGCTGCTGAGAGCTCGCGGCACGCACGCTCCGCGCCGGCCGCCGCGATGTCCGTGAAGCGATAGTCAAACTCCGGGTTTTTGAGCCGGTATTTTTTGAAGCCGGCGAAGACGTTTACGGTGCGCGGAACGCTCGAAGCGACTTCCGCGATGTGGGCCGCCCACGGCGAGTCGTCGGGCCCGAGCAGCGTCTCAAGAAGCCACCACACGGCGTCCGCCACCGCGGAGCCGCGCACGACGGCGGCCGTCTTGCGATATGGAGCGCAGTTTAGATCACTGAACCACATCTCGACATACGCGCGCTGCTTGCGGGCATAACGAATCTCGTGTTCGAGCCAGGCGGCGTAACGCCGCGAGGGCCTTTGCGCTTGAAAATGGCCGTGCTCACCGGTCAGGTAGTGGGTGAGCAGCATTTCGCAGAGCTCATACGTTCGCAAGGGCGGAAGCCGGGGGTTCAGCTTCTGAAAGCGCTCCCACTCGGCCGCATTCAAATCGATCGTGAGCGTGCGATTCTCCGCGTAGGCTAACACCGAGTAGTCGAGAGCGAGAACCGCGAAGGCCTCGCTGGCGAGGTGGTTCTCGACGAAGCGGCCATGCTCGAGCCAGCTCGAAGCGCCCAGGTTGAGCGTCGCGAAGTCGTAAAAGACGATGTGCAAAAGATCGTGGAGCAGCCAGTCTGAATAGCCCGCACTGGTGCCCGCATTGAGCTGAACCGCCCGAAGATGCGGGGTGAAGCCACGCAGATCGGGCAAGCCCGGTACGAGGCGCCGGACCCGGGTCTCGAAACGGATACCGGTTCTTTCGGCATAATCTTTCAAGCGGCTTCGCAGTTTCTGCCGCGATAGAGGCTTCGTCATGAGCCGCGATCATACTCACAAACGACACTTTAGACAAATCGCCACAAAAACAACATTGGTCCTAGAAACTTCTCGCCGAGAGGTTTAGATGATTAGTTAGCCTTCCGCAGAGTGAATGACATGAACGACTTGCTTTTGAGACGACGCAACTTTGAAGACACACCAGGGAGCAAGACCCGTGGAGCAAGACCGCCGGGGTCGATATAATGAGGCCAGGCTTCGCGCCTTGCGGCTGCGTGAGAGCGCGCGATTGATTTCGTCGTATTGCTTGGTACGCGGAAGCTCGGACGAGCTCCTCGACGGGCTGGCGGCTATGGCCGCGATGAAGGCCGACTGGGACGCCGGCCTCGAGGTGGAAACGTTCCTCGGAATCCTCAGCCAGTGCGCCAATGAACTTCTCAAAACCGGAGATTCGAGGCTCGTGCCCTTCGCCGAAGAATGCGATCGGCTGGCTCGCGACCTATTCAGCTTGATGGTGGAGTCCAGGCGCCATGCATGAAAGGGCCCGGCCGCGGCCGAGCCCTCAGAGCGCCGTTAGGGGCGAAGGCCCGCGCGCCGCTCGAGTCCGCGCAAGAACGCGCGCAGGAGCGGGCGGTTGTTGCCATTCACGTATTCGGACCAGCCCGTATCGTACACGACATAGCATCGTGAGCCGTTCGAGAATCTTCCGCTAATCGAGCACGCGCGTGTTTCGAACACGGCGGCTTCGAGTCCACGCTCATAAAGGCGCGAGGGATGCATGCTGGTGGTGCCGACGCCGATGACGGCGCCACGCTCACGATCGGCTTGCGCAGTTGAGACCGAGCCTAAGATTGCGAGTGCGAGCAGTAGCTTTTTCATGTTGCCTCCTAATTAGGATTGTCAGGGTTGCTGAATCTAGCGCGAACTCAAACATGGAGACGCAAGCTCGAGCCACAAGTTTTTGAAGTGTGGCCGCGACTTCGCACTTCGTCCCGCTTTGCTTCACGAAGCCCGATCAAATCTGCCGGAACGTTGGATGAAATATGCCTGTGCATTGACAGGCGGTTGCAGTCAATTGCAACTCAGCCCGAAGGTCATGGCCTCGCGCCCATACTCCGGGTCAGAAGGGTACATGTAGGTCAACCCCATCTTGTCGTCGGTCTGAAGCCGCACAAGCCCCGGCTCTCGGAAGTAACTCATGATCGCGTAGCTGAGATCCTGCGTGTGGTCGAGCCCCATGCAGTGGCCGATCTCGTGAGTCAGTGTCGCGACGAAGCCCATGGCCGAGCTTTTGAGTTTGTCAGACAGTTTGATCTCGCAACCCGTGACGGTCTTGCCGTCGGTCTTGCGGGTGGCAAATCCCGCCGCGAGAAAGAGGCTGCCGCTGAAGCAGACGTCGATCACGCGATCGCGTGAGGGGTCGAACCCGGCGTCGGTGCCGGTGTCGCGCAGCTCGATGAATGAGGTTTGAACGTTGCTGTAATCATCGCGCACCGATTGAGAGAGCGAGTTGAAGGTGAGCGTTTGCCCGTGAAGCGGATCGCCAGAGGGAAGATTGTTACGATCGAACTCGGGGCGTTCGCAGAAGCGCAGCCAGACCACGGGATCCGCGACCGAGGTCGTCCAGCGGGCCTCACCCGGAAAAATCCGGAAACCCGTGGTGAGTGCCGCGAGCAAAACGATCGAAACGAAAAATCGAGCGCGCATAAACCCTCTCAAAAATGCAGTCCGAGCCCGGCGTTGAGCTCGCCTCGCGCGAAGCCATTATGGGCGGCGACCGCGTTCATCTCCGTTCGCAGCGTCAGTCCCCAGAACAGGCCCCACTCGCCGCCGAAGGCACCGTAAAAGCCGAGCCCCACGGGCTCGCTGAAGACCGCGGCGGGCCCGAAGGCCGCATAAAACCCGTGATCGAGCCGGAACAGCTGATCGGCTCCGACCGCCCCTGTCGTGAGCAGGCCACCCTCCCAGCTGCCGTAGCCCGCGCGAATGGTTCCGGGGAACTGCACGGCCGTGCCCGCGCCCGCGTAGAAAAACAGCTCCGCTCTCGCGTTCAACGGAAGCAAGAGAATGACAGCGAGCGCGATCGCCCCAAACAAACCGGCCGTGTGAGCTCGGCGGGTTGTCATAGGCCGACTCCCACGGAGAGCATGATCACGTCTTGCAGAGCGAGTGCGAGCAGGCCCTGCGGATACCGCAGGCCGAAAAGAGCGTCCATTCCGAGGTAAACCGGATCGAGAAAGGCCCAGCGGAACTGAAACAGCGGCCCGCCCGTGAAGTCTCTCTTCACGTCATGCTCGCCTTGCGGCGACGAACGATACCCGTACTGCGAGTACGCAACGCCCAGGCCAAAACCGAGCTGCAGGTCGCCCCACCAGAAGCGGCCGCCTTCGAAGCGCTTCACAGCGCCGAAGGTGTAAGACGAGAGATAGTAGACGCTGGTGCGGGTGCCGGTCGACGTGCCGGTGAGCGCGATCGGCCCGATCGAGGCCGTGGCGGAAAGGCCTGGAACGAGGCGCCCGCTGTTCGATGAGGACGTGCCCACTCCGAGCTCGAGGGCGTGGACCCGGGTC
>DASUEL010000358.1:0-9712 GCA_036275095.1 Bdellovibrionales bacterium | reverse complement strand
TGATTGCTTCGATTAGCGCTTTGAGTACTGGAAGCGGGCGCGGGCGCCGGCTTTGCCGTACTTCTTACGCTCAACCATGCGCGGATCGCGGGTGAGGAAGCCGGCTTTCTTCAACGGGCCGCGGTTGGCGGGGTCGAAGATCGTCAGAACGCGCGAAATGCCGTGGCGAATGGCGCCAGCTTGGCCGGCTTCACCGCCGCCAGCAACGGTTACGAACACGTCGAACTTGTTCGTAACGTTCAGAAGCTCGAGCGGCTGCTTCACGAGCACTTGCGAAGTTGAACGTTTGCAGTGCTCTTCGAGCGTGCGGCCGTTCACCGTGATTTTACCTGAGCCGGGGCGCAAGAAAACACGAGCAGCACTCGTTTTGCGGCGGCCGGTAGCGTAGTACACTTTCTCTTTAGACATTTGTCTCTCCATCTAAACCTCATCTAACTGAGGCCGCCCGTATGTACCCGAGCGCGGTTCTAAGAGGCCGCCGAGAGAGCGGCCTCAAGTTAAAAACCCCGAGCCGATTAGCTGAGGGTGAACTTTTCTAATTTTTGAGCTTGGTGCGGATGCTCGGTGCCTTTGTAAGACTTGAGCTTGCGGATGAGCTTGCGAGAAAGCTTGTTCGTCGGGAGCATGCCCTTGACGGCTTTTTCAAGCAGCTCGGCCGGATCTTTTTCGAGCAGCTCTTGCGCGGTCGTGGCCTTCAAAGAGCCGAAGTAGCGTGAATGACGGAAGTAAACTTTGTCTTGCCACTTCTTACCCGTGAGCTTCACTTTGTCGGCGTTGATGACAACGACATGATCGCCCGTGTCGAGGTAGGGCGTGAACTGCGGGCGATGTTTTCCGCGGAGGAGTGTCGCGATGCGGGTAGCAGCGCGGCCCAGCGGTTGGTTGGCGACGTCGACGAGCCACCACTTTTTATCAATAGTTTCCGGATTCGGAATGACTGTTTTCATGAAAGGTCACCTGTATTTAAAGCTGAAGTGAATCAACAGTCTTAGATTTTATGGCTCTTAAAGTCAAGGTGTTGGGGATAATAGATCCTATAAAGAGTCAAGCCCCGCGCGGCCGCCGTGGCTCCGGCGACGCGTCGATCCCGGGCCTCCACCACTTTTTGGAGATCTGAGGGTGGTTTTCCGTACTTATGTAGATCAAGCATCGTGCCCACCAGGTTTCGAACCATTTGTTTTAGAAAGCCCGAACCCGTGATGGTGAATTCGACCAAATGGGGCGTTCGCCGCTCCCAATGGGCCGATAATATGCGCCGGATCGAGGTCTTTCGCTCGTTGGGTCCGGTTTGAAAGCTGATGAAGTCATGCTCGCCGAGGATGTATTGGCAGCATTCGTTCAAGTACTCGATGTCGAGCGGACGGTGCACCCATTCGGTGTAGCGGCCGAACATGGAGCTCCGATAGGGGGCATTAAACACCCGGTATTTGTAGGTTTTCTTGAGCGTCGAGTGAATGGCGTGAAACTCCGGCGGCACCTCCCAAATCGCCTTCACGGCGATGTGCCGGGGGCAGAGCCGATTGAGAGCCTTGAATAGCCTGGCCGTACGGGCGGGGTCGGGGATCGCATCGAAATGGGCGACTTGGCCGTCGGCATGAACGCCGGCATCGGTGCGGCTGGAGCCCACCAGCGTAATCTTCGTGGCGTAGAGGCGGCCGAGTAATTCTTCCAAAGTCTCTTGGATCGCGGTGCGGTCATGGCCCTGGCGTTGCCAGCCGACGGTGTCCGTTCCGTCGTATGAGATCAGTAGTTTGTAGCGCTGCTTACCTTCGGGGCATATCCGCATAGGAGAACGAGCCGTACCTTTTTTGAGTCGCGCCCGTCAAGTGGCATGGACGCTGCAGACTCGGGCTTTTCGAAACGCCTTCGCCGTGAATTTCAGAAGCCGAAGGCAAGTTTTGCATGGCACCGGTTCAAACGTTCCAACGTGGAACCGGAAGCAACAAATTATTGGGAGGATCAAATGAAGAACGTACTCGCGGCCCTCGTGGTACTCGCCACGGTTTCAAGCGCCAACGCGACCGGTTTCATCAAGCGCGTTCACGACTGCACGAACAATGTTTCAGACGATAATACGACGATCGGCGTACGCCATATCTCGATGTCGGCCCCTGGCGGTCCGGTGAGCAGCTGGACTGAAGCGGAAGTCTCTCAAACCCATCGTGCCGGAACTTACTCTTCAGACTCGGTGAAAGTCACGGTGGTTGCGGCGATGGACGGCGGCCCGGTGCTCTATCTCAACAAGGCCAAGAATTTCGCGCTCCGCGTGCTTCGCCAAAGCGGCGTGCTCGCGAACGGGCAGGCTGCGAACGTTCTCGTCGAAGCTCGATTTCGCGATGTTGAAACCGGCAAGCTCGTTAAAGTCGAAGAGCGCTGGCTGGTCTGCAAATAAATTTTGAAGCTTCGTAATCGCGAAGCTTTGGCGCCTCGTGCGCTCGCCCGTCAGCGACGGGCCGCGCGTGAATTCGAAGTTCCTACTTGGACCGGGCTCATATACGTGAGCCCGTTTTTTTTGCCCGCGCGCTCTCCTTTTGTGACCGGTCACACGAAACAAGTTTCGTGAGCGGTCACATGCTCGACCTCTTGCCTCGGCAATCTACTATGCACTGTATAGAAACATGAACGCGGGGCCGACGTGGCTTGCAGAACGCCTTCGGTACACGTTTGCACTTGTATGAACGTAACGAAAGGGGTTTTCCATGAACGGATTGTTTGTTCAATTACTCGTCACACTCGCGGCGATTTTCATGTTAGCGCTCACAGGCTGCAGCGGCGCGAATTTCGAGAACGCATCTAGAGGTGCCCTCGGCGACAAGGCGGTGAACGAGCCGGGCGATGGCGCCCTCAAGGAAGAGCTTCCTGGCCCTCTTCCGATCGACGACGTCCTTAGAGATCCGAGGCTCGTTGCGGATCTCGAGTGTTGCCTTAGCAATGGCGAGAAAGGCTTAGAAGTCTGCGCGGACAGCGTGACGGCAATGCCCGAGCGCTACAAGCTCAGAAGTGGCGGCCGGCTCTGCGTTCCATTGAACCTGCTCGATGGGCTCATGCAAGCGAATCCCGGTTTGACGTCGGGTCGCTGCGCGAGCGCCGAAGCCGACGAGGCGGAAGCTAAGGACGAGGACTCAGCCGCGCAATAAACTCGGCCGAAAGCTCAAGCGGCGCGCGAAGTGCGCGCTTGAATATGCCAGATCTTCCATTACTCAGTTGGGGTTTTGCCGGGATCGCGGAGTGGCTGGGATGCCGCCGTGAAACTCGGCGAAGCCCCGGCCCTTTTAAAACTCAAAAAGAAAGCCCGCTGAAAACATGCTGTTCGAAATGTCGAAGTCGTCTTTGAATGACTCGATGTAACGGTATTCGGCGGTCAGCCAAAGATGGTTGATGCCGTGGTCTTCGTCCATTTCGACCATGGCCGAAGGATCGAGAAAATCCAAAAGGAGCGAGCCGCCGACCGCGAATTGGCCAATGGGTACGCCGCCGTATTTCGTGCGCTTGAAGTCGTCGCGAACTTCGACGAACGTGTAGTAACCGCCGCCGCCTTCGACGAAAGGCACGATGATTTGTTTGTCCCAGTACTGCAACCGGTAGATCGCGGAAATGTTATTCGGAAACATCACGAAGGTGTAACGTTCGCGTGCGGTCAGTGCGGTGTTATTGAGAAAACGGCCGTCGCCCGACGCCGCGTAAATACCCGTGCCGAATTTCAAACCGAGCTTTCCGATGCCGCGTAGGAGCTGCCACTCGTAATCGAAGAACACGATCACACCCGAACTGTCGTAAACTTCTTCGAACGCGAGCCCGGTCTCGGGGTTGACCGCGCCGCTCACGTTGAACGTTCCGCCGCGCAGAGAAACCGCGCTCTTTTGTTCGCTGGGATTTCGTTTGTAGATATAAGCGCCTTCTTTGGTGATGCGAACGACTTCGGGTTCGCGCCCCGGCGCGGCTTGGGGTGCGACCCGGCGCTTGGGTTTCGGATCCTTCAGCGGTGTCGGATCTTCGTCATCTTCACTCGGAGTGGTGAAAGGAGCTTCTTGCGGGGGCGCATCGGCCGCGGGCTTTCGCTCGCTCTTCTTTTTCTTGACCGCGCCGAAGGCATCGCTCGAAGCGCCGAGCGCCAGCGCGCCTGCCAGAACAAAAATGAACCAGCGGGCTCTACGCGCGCCGGCCGGTGCCCGAAGCTCGCGTGCGGCAAAGCGAGCCGCCAGAGCCACGGGGGCTCCGAATAGCAGCAGCGCGATCGGCCAAGAGATCAAAAGGCTCAGCTTCGCGAAGGCCCAAGCCGGCCAGAGAGCGAAGCGCGCCGTTTGCCTCGCGAATTCGTTTTTACGAAGGGCGGCGCCCCACGCGTAAGCGTTGCGATAGTAGTAGCCGATGAACGCGCGGCCGAACCCGAAACGGGCTAGAACGTGATCGCGAAAGTCGCGAAAGGTTTGGACTCGCGGGTCGAGACGTGACCCGTAAGCCGCGCTCGCGATGAAGCAGTTTTGCTCTTTGGTAAAGTAGCCGATGACTTCACTCGGCGTGACGGAAACGTTCGCGGCCGGCGCCCAATAGCCGACGTTGTTGGCTTGATCGATACTGGTGCCGCGAAAACAATAGGTCTTGTCATTTTCCAGATCGTTTAGAATGTCGCTTTCGAGAAACGTCGTCGTTCCGTCTTGGTCGATTCCGATGTCGACACCCGGGCTGTTGTTGTTGACCGTGACCGTCGTGCAGTCGCCGGTGGGCGAGTCTATTTTTTCGTAGAAAAAGCGAAGACGGTCGAAGTTCGTGCTGTTGCCCGCGCTCGGCATGTTGCCGTTGTCGTCAGCTTCGACGTACGCCTTTTCGTCGCCGGCAAAGAGGCGGAAGTCGCACATTCCGCGCTGAGTGGTGTCTCCGCACGCGGTCGTTTGCGCGATCGAGCTCGAGCCCATGACGATCACGGTGATTCGCTGCGATTCGGTCAAGGTCGCGGTCGTTTGATCGGCGCCGATGCCGACGTCGACGTAGCCGGTGTGGTCGGTGCTGCAAAGCCCGCTGGAGCTCGTGCGCTGGCAAATTTCCTGCCACGTAACGCTGATCGAAATGGTCGTACCCGCGGCGGGCTGATTCGTCGTGGCTTCGATCAAGTTCGTGGCACCCGTGGTCGTGACGCCGACCACTTTGCCGAAACCTTGGGCCCCGGCTTTGAAATTGAACGTGATGGCATCGGTCTCGCGGATGTACTGGTAACTGCAAACGTCGGGATTACCGGCCGACGATGTGCCCTTGCAAGTATCACATGGAAAAGCCGTGCACTGAGCGATCGCGCCTGCGGAGCCTGCCGTGCTCATGAGAATTTTCAGTGATGTCGTCGTTTCATCTTTTCCGGAGTAGGTGCCCGTGAATGAAACTTCAGAGACTGCGGCGAACGCGGGCCCTGCTGCGATGTACGTCGAGATGAGAAAGGATGCTGCTAGTGTTGCTGTGATGTGAGACCGCGACGAGAATCTCGAGAAAATAGACGTCAGGACGAAGGTCGAGGGTGACCTTCGTTCGCGGTTTTTCATCATTCTACAATTAGATCAAGGGGCCCTATTCAAGTCAAAGACCTGCTCCGCGATCTGAATCCCGTTCAGAGCGGCGCCTTTGCGAATATTGTCGGCAGCGATCCAGAAAAGCCATGTTTTCGGATCGTTAGGATCTTGGCGAATGCGGCCGACGTAAACCGGGTCACGGCCCGAAGCCACGATGTTGAGCGGATATTTATTATTCTGCGGATCGTCGATGACTTCCACGCCCGGAGCTGGTCGCAGCGTCTTCAAAATCGCGTCGCGTGTCGCCTGCTCTTTGAACGTGACCCATACCGCTTCAGAGTGGCCGTTCAATGTCGGCGAGCGAACCGCGAACGCCGTCACGCGAAGGCCCTGATCGTCGAGAATCTTGCGCGTCTCGTTCATGATCTTCGTTTCTTCTTCGGAGTAGCCGCGCTCGTCGAACTCGCCGATTTGCGGAATGTTGTTGAACGCGATCGGATGCGGAAGAACCTCGGGCTTCAGATCGGCGAACGAAACGTTGCCCGTGAGGACCGCATTGGTCTGCTGCTTGAGCTCTTCGACGGCTTCTTTGCCCGCGCCGCTGACCGATTGGTAGCTCGACACACGCACTTCATTGATGCCGAATTTGTCTTTCAAAGGCTTCAGCACGGCAACGAGCTGAATGGTCGAGCAGTTCGGGTTGGCAATCAGCGCCGCTTTGCCCGCGTTGGGCAGCAAGTGGCCATTCACTTCGGGGACGACGAGCGGAACGTCGTTGACCATCCGGTAAGCTGATGAGTTGTCGACTGCGAGCGCGCCTTGTTTCACGGCTTTGGGAGCCCACTCTTTGCTGATGGAGGCGCCGGCCGAGAAGAACACGATATGCAGGCCTTTGAAGCAGCCCTCGCTCAAAGTCGAAACGGTGTGCGGCTTTCCGCGAAATTGAACGGTCGAACCTTCGGACTTGGTGCCGGCGAACAGGCGCAGCTCCTGCACGGGGAACTTGCGCTCTTCGAGAATTTTCAGGAACTCTTTGCCGACCATTCCGGTCGCGCCCACGACGCCCACGTTCAGCAGCGGGTTTGGAGCCATCATTTCAATCTCCTCCGGTATATTCGTCGTCGACCTGGCCTTTGTTGACGTAAACGGAGGCCGACGTGGGCTCTTTACCGATTCGAAGAACTCCGAACACGGCACCCAGGATTGCGTAAGTCAAAAAGAGCAGAAACAACATGACTTCGGGCCACCAGGCCACGGTCACTATGATGAAAATGCCGCCGAGCAGGTAACGAAGCGGAACTTTCTTTTTCAGGTCGAGGTCTTTGAAGCTTCGGTAGCGAAACGTGCTCACCATCACCACGGAGAGCATCAAAGTCATGGCGAGCAGAAACGGCGATTTATAAGCCTCGAGGCCGAGCTCAGAGAACGCGAGCACGGAGCTCGCGACGATGCCGGCGGCCATCGGAATCGGTAGACCCAAAAAATCTTTACGTTGCACGATATGCGCCTGAACGTTGAAACGGGCGAGGCGGAGCGCGCCGCACGCGACGAAAATGAACGACGCCAGCCAGCCGATTCGGCCGAACGGTTGAAGCGCCCAGAGAAACATTAAAATACCGGGCGCCATGCCGAAGCTGACGAGGTCGGAGAGCGAATCGTATTCGGCGCCGAAGTGGCTGGTCGTGTTGGTCATGCGGGCGACGCGGCCGTCGAAAAAATCGAAAAGGGCCGCGGCGACGATCGCGTAGCTGGCGGTGATGAATTCGCCCTTGATCGCGTAGACGATCGCGAAAAAGCCGCAGAACATATTGCCGGTGGTGAACAGGTTCGGGAGAATGTAGATGTTGATTCCGACCCGTTGGCGCAGACGAATGCGCCGCTTTTCGAGTCCGTGAAGTGGCCGTCTGTTGGGGCCGCTTTTATCTCGGGGGCCGAGCTCCAGCATAATGGACGATTATCACACAAACCCGCCGAAGAGGTAGAACAATAACCAGAGCAGCGTCGAGGCGATCACGGGAAAGGTGAGGTTATCGTCGAGGCGGCCGATCGGGATCACTTCGGCGAGCATTCCGATAACACCCGTCAGCAGAGTGGCGAGTAGAATTCGGTCCATCATGAGGCCCGTCGAGAGGTAATAAATCAGCGCGACGAGGGAACAAACGGCGAAACCGCCGAGCGCGCCTTGCAGGCTTTTGTTCCCGAAGATTTTGTCTTTTCCGTACAGAATTCCAACCACGCTCGAGGTGGGGTCACCGACCGCCAGCATGAGCAGAGCAAGGGTCACGATTTTTGCCGGAAACAAGTACACGATGATGAAGGTTCCGAAGAGCAAATAGCTCAATCCTGAGAGCTGGTGCACTTCGCTATTTCTCATGACCGCGTCGAACCAATTCAGCGCGATTCGGTTCAGCGCGGGTTTGCGGGTGCGCAGCAGGTCGAGCGGGATGAATATTCCGATTGCCGCCACCAATAGGCCCAACGAGACGGGGCGGGGAACCAGGTTGAAAATCGCGACAATGAGGAGAACGCCGCAAACATGCCATACGCGGCGTGCGATATGGAGATCATTGCGTAGCTTCAATGGTCTTGTTCCTTCGACCGTCCGGGTCGTAACGAGTATGCGATTATATTCGGGTGTTTCCATGAGTCGGGGCAAACTCTTATCGTGGTGGCCCCCCACATTCAAGTCAGCAGACATGGTGATGTCCCCCTCCCTGGGTTCGCGCCCATTAACGTCACCTGGGCCTAGGGCAAGTATAACCATAATAGTTTGATATCTCTAAGGATTATTTAGGCCCCTGAGCCCGGTGTTAGGGCCTTGGTGGCCTGCGCAAAACATCGACTTTACGGGCTTGGAAGGGGGCTCAGGAAGGGCCGCACACGGGATGCAGACATTCAGATCTTTGGCCCTCGAATTGTACTATTTGTGAGTTATGGGCACGGGTCTGTCCTGGGTTCGAATATACGCAGTCTTTGCCCCGCTAGCCGGGATCAGGGTCAAGCCTTGCCTTGGACGCGTGGGGGTCGTTTTGGCCTGCCTGTTCGTCATTTTGGCCGTTTCCGTCGCGATTGGGCCAAAGGCCAGTGCGGCGGAAGCCCGTCTCGAGCCTCTTCCTGAAGGTTACATTCGCTCACTCCAAGATGAAAAAGAAGAACCCGAGCCCGCCAATGTCGTATTGGTTCCTAAACCGGCGCCCATGAGCTCGATTCCGCTCAGTGACGTCATCTTCGATCAGAAACTCAAGAAAGAATTCACTGACGTATACCGCGAGAAGTTCGGTTATACCGAGGCCGAGCGCAACCTGGGCTTGCCGCTTCTGTACGTCGAAAACGGCATCGCGCAGGGCCGGTCGATCGAGTCGGAGCGCGCCCGTGCCGAGCGCCGCGCGTTCGCCGAGTACATGTTCAGGCGGTTGGCCGAGCATCACATGGACGGCTACTTCCGCTCGGACCCGAACCTGAAAGGCGTCTGGGAGCTCAAAGAACGAATCAGTAATGTCGAGGTCAAAGTGAGCGAGAACTTCTCGCTCATGACGATCTACTCGTACTCCGGTAACTTCATCACGGTGAACGCGAACAATCCGTACGTGAACGTGCGCCTGCGCTATGAGATGAATCCGTCGAGCTTCGGCCCTTCGGAGATGGTCGAAACGGGAGTTTCACTCGCGAAACAGATCACGAGATCAGTGCATCTGGAAACTCATTACAAAATTCGCGACGGCGTCTTTTCGATCATCGGGGAGAAATGGCTCGCTCCAGCCATGAAGACGACTCTACAAGGCTCGACCGATACGCTCGAAGCCGGCACCGTTCCGCAAGAGAACAAGGTTCTGGCCGGCTTCGCGTACGTGTATTAGAGCGCGAAACGCCCGGCGGCGCTTATTCGTAAATGCCGACGTTCTTGACCGTCGATACGACTTCACACTTTCCGCTGCTGTTTTTGCCAGCGATCGTCGCGACATTGGCAACGATGTCGTTCTGGCGGCCTTCACCGGTCACGACCGTCACGTTGAAGACGCGAAGATCGGTGATATTACCGTTTGAAAAGCTGTTTTCGGTCGGAGTAAAGGCCTTGATGCGGACCGATTTGGTTTCGAGAGCCCAGGTCGGAAGGTGTTTTACGGCCGCGGCGAGCGCGTCTTGAGCGGCCTCCTCGGCGCACGTGCCTTGAATCTTGACTGCTTTTTCAGTCGAGAACAGGCGATCCTTGGCACTTT
>DASUEL010000357.1:0-4740 GCA_036275095.1 Bdellovibrionales bacterium | reverse complement strand
TAGATCTTGGCTCCCGTCAGACCCGGATTGTGGGGAACACCCGATAGCGCCTGCCGGGTCTCAAACGGCTTTTCTTCGAGCAGGCACTGAACCCATTCTTCGGTACGCTCACATTTTACCACGAAGGGCGACTTTTGCACTTCGGGGTGCAGCCGCCTGATCGCATCAGAATTCGCCAGGACAGGAACGCCCGACGCCACCGATTCGAGCAGCTTCATGCGAACGCCCGAACCACTCACGTGGGGAACTAGACTCAAAGAGAGCTGGCTCCAGTACTCCTCGAGGTCTCGCACGAAACCCGTGAATTCCACGAAGGAATATCGCGCGCCTAAGGCCTTCAAATCTTCGGGCGCGCCCTTGCCCGCGATCACGAGCTTGCCCGTGAAACCCCGCTCGGCCAGTCGCGGCGCCACCTCTTCGAGAAGCCACTTGGCGCTGTGGTAGTTCGGAAGAAAGTCCAGTCCGCCGATGATCCCAGCCCGCATCTCGCGCACCTGCGGCCCCTTGATCGCCGCCATCTTCTGGCGCCGCTGCCTCAAGGATTCATCGTAAGTCGGAGGGGTCAATCGCATGAGCTTGTTGTGCGCCCACGGCAAAAGTGCCTTGCGATCGACGGGGCTCAAAAACCAGACTTCGTCGCAATACCGCGCAAGCTCCCGCTCGTGTGCGCGAAGCTTGGCCGCGTTTAAGCGATGCACCGCGCGCTCGGCGGCCCCGCGCGCGACCGACGCCCGCAGCTCGAAGAGCTCGCTTTCGAGGTTATGCAGATACGCCACGCGCTTTTTCTCGCCGCGCGACGGACCCGCCTTCAACCAGCTGTACGCGAAACTGTAATGGTAAATCGCGAGATCGGCCTCATCGCTCGAGCGCGCACGCGCAAGGCCCGGCGGATAAAAATGCATCTCGGGAGACGCAAGCTGAGATACCAGCGAGCGCGCCACGCGAAACCCGCGGCGGGCTTTTTCGAGTACGGCGATTCTTCGGCGCGACGGGTGCGCGAGGCTCGTGAGCCGCAGACCGCGCGCTTCGAGCTCGGCCAGCTCGCGCGAGGCTTTATTCTCGATGTCTTCGAGTGTTTCGAGCACCACGACGAGCTCGGTCTCGAAGCCCATCGAGAGAAACGTGTTCATCTGATCGGCCACGATTTGGTGCATGCCTTCGGTGATCGGATGCGGAAAGCAAGGCGAATAGATGCGAATCTTCATGGAATGATCTTGAAAAACTTTTTCTCAAAGTACGTGTAGCGACGGCGCAAAAACAAAAACCCGTCGGCAAAGCCAGCCGCCACGAACTTCAGGCGATCGGTGAACGTCGCGACCGAATCGGCGCGCCTCAACGGCAGCACCAGCTCTTTGGTGATCACGAACATCGTGCGCGGCAGCTGCACGAACGCCGGAATGCCGAAGTTGTGCTTCCAGAAATACAAATTGTTGCGCGCGAAATAAAACGCGTAATGCCGGGCGGGCACGCGATCTTTGAGGCTGTTCACGATGTGATACACTTTGGCTGAGGGCTCGACCCACAGATCCCAGCCGAGCTTTTGAAGCTGAACGCAGAGCTCGGTCTCTTCGTAGTACAACCGGTAGCGATCAGGAATGCCGCCCGCCTCGTCGTACGCCTCGCGGCGCACGAGCATGCTCGAGCCCGGAATGTACGACCAGCGCGGAAGCACCCCGCCCGTCGGCCATTCGGTCATCGCCGTCATGCCGAGCATGGGGCTCACGACCCCGCGCTCGCCCCATACTTTTTCGGAGTGGCCTTTCATCACCCGCGGGCCCACGACCGCCACTTTCGGGTATTTCGCGAGTACGTTCATCAACCGCAAAAGCGCGTCGGGCTCCGTTTCGAGGTCGCAGTTCAAAATGTAATACGCGTCGTAGTCGCGGCCGCCTCTGCGAATCTGCGCGATCGCTCCGCGAATGCCGCCCGCGTAGCCGCGATTGATTTCATTGCGAAGCAAATGAACGCCCGTGGCTTTTTGCTCGCTCGTGAGCTCGGCCGCAACATTACTTCCGTTATCGACGTGGTAGATCGAGACCTCGTAAGGCCCCCGCTCCCCGCGCGCCAGCTGTACGCTCAATCGCGCGGCATCCTCGTGCGAGTTAAAGTCGATGATGAGGCACGCCACACTTTTCACACTCGACCGCTCGCCGCCGGCCCGCTCCGCTTGCATCACAGACCGGCCCCCAGCTCGCGAAGCGTGGGCAGCTTTAAATCTTTCTCGGAAACGCCCTCCGGCTTGAGCGGCCACTTGATCGCAAGCTCGGGATCGTCGAAGCGCAGGCCGCGCTCATGAGCGGGCGCGTATTCAGACGTGCACTTGTAGTAAATCAGGGATTGATCTTCGAGTGCTTGAAACCCGTGCGCGAAACCCGGCGGAATGTAAAGTGCCTGGCTCGTCGGCTTCAAAACGACGCCGTACCATTTGCCGAATGTTTTCGAGCCGCGCCGTAAATCGACGGCGACGTCAAAGAGCGAGCCGTCGAGACAGCGCACCAGTTTGCCCTGAGCGAATGGGTCGATTTGGTAATGAAGCCCGCGCACCACACCCTTGCGGCTCACCGACAAGTTGTCTTGCACGAACTCGCGCGGAAGCCCTAGCTCGCGAAAGACCGAGTTTTTGTAGACCTCGACAAAATGGCCCCGCGAATCCTCGAAAATGCGATTTTCGAGGAGCACGAGTCCGTCTATGGGCGTTGGCTGCAGTTTCATCGCCAAGTGAGTGTAGTTTCGGCCATTTGGGGATTCAACCATGAACTCAGAGCGCGCGGGTGCGCCATACCCCATAATCCCGGTTGAATTCGCCCCCGCGCACCCGCTATGTTTTGTGTAAGTCCCGACGGGAGGCCCTTTGAGCGATTTCGACCCGCCTCATAGCAAGACCGCGCCCGGCCCGAAAGCGCCGGCCAACCGCGATCGCTCGCCGCAGGACCATCCGTCGCAGAATCGGGCGTTGGGAGATCGGGCATCACACGATCGGGCGCTAAAAGACAAAGCGCTCAGGCTCGACGACGGCGAGCTGATCCGCCGCCTCAAGGCTTCGGTCCACCAGGAGCGCGAGCTTGCCCGAGAGATTCTGCACTATCTCGCCGAGGTCGAGCGGCGAAGGCTGCACGTTTATCACGGCCACAAAAATCTCTTCGATTTCTGCGTGAAGTTTCTGGGCTACAGCGGCTCGGCCGCTTACCGGCGCATTCAGTCGATGCGTCTTCTGAAGCAACTGCCCGAAGCCGCGCCCAAGCTCTCCGATGGCACGGTGAACCTTTCGACTCTGAGCAAGCTTCAAGGCTTCATTCGCACCAAAGAGAAAGAGCAAGGCCAGCCGCTTCAGCTCGAAGAGCAGCGCAATTTGCTCTCGTTCATCGAAAACAAATCGCAGTCCGAGGTGGAGCGCACGCTCACGCGGCTCGCGCCGCTCCCGGTGATTCCAAAACCGAACGAGGCGCCGGCGGTTGAGCCCACACTTGAGCTGCGCGTGAACGTCAAACGCGCGTTCAAAGAAAAACTCGAACGGCTGAAAACCCTGCGCGGAGATGACACCGCTCGGGCGCTCGAGTTCGCCGTCGATTTGGCGCTCTCAGAGCTCGAAAACCGGGGGCGCCCAGCGGACCAATCCCGGAAGACGCAGGGCGGCACCGCAGCGGAAGTAAATGTAGGACGGACTCGGGCCGAACTCGAGCCCGTAAACGAAGGCCGGCCCGCGGCGGTCGTCGCGGCCACGGAGACCGGCTTGAAGCTCGGCGTGACGAAACGAAAAACGCCCGCGAAAGTGGCACTGCCGCCCTCGCTTTCGGTGCGCCCGATCGTTCCTCCGAAAAAAATCTCGAAGCACATCTCGGTCGAAGCCACCCGCCTGGTTTGGGAGCGTTCGGGCGGGCAATGCGAGTTCATCGTGCCGCTCTCTGGCCAGCGCTGCGAAGCCCGCGTCTTTTTGGAAATCGATCACATCGAACCGTGGAAAGAAAAAGGAAGCGAACCCGACAATCTCCGCCTCGTTTGCGGCAATCACAAACATGGCGCGGTCTCCCCGGCGCCGCCGAAGACCGCTGCACCGGCGGATCCCCCGGAATCAGCCAGCCGTAATGAGGCGGCAGCAGCCGATCCGGGTCATTCGGCAGCAGCCGGCCGCGATCAGGTGAAATCGGCTGGTCCGGGGCAGCGGGCATCTTCCAGCCCGAAAAAAGCCCACGCGCCGAAACGTGCGGGCCGAAAACTTCAACTCTCGCGCCGCTAGATCGCTCTTACGGCAGCCGGCCGATCGTCTCCGTACCCAAAACGTACGCGCCTTCAGGAATCACATCGCTCGTGCTGGCGTCTCCATCTAATCGAGCCCGTCGTTGCCCTTCGCATGGGCCACCTGGCCACCGACGCGAACTGCGACGTGCCGGCTGGTGTGCGACGCGAACTGCCGGGGCCAGCCAGCCGACGCGAACTGCGACGGGCCAGCTGGCTTGCGACGCGAACCGCAGCGCCCCCGTTCGGCGTGCGACGCGAACGGCAGCGGGCCAGCTGGCATGCGACACGAACTGCGACGGGCCAGCTGGCATGCGACGCGAACGGCCTCGGGAGCGTCGGCGAATTTGGCTCGGAAGCTTGACACCTGTCTTCAACTCCGAAGTGCAACGATTTCCGAGAGGAACGATTGCAGAAGTGGAGGTTCGTTGTTTGATTCGAGAGATGAAGGGTTATCGTCATATCGAGAGTAAGGATCGCCGAAAGATTGCGAAACTTAAGTCATAC
>DASUEL010000356.1:0-3606 GCA_036275095.1 Bdellovibrionales bacterium | reverse complement strand
ACGTCTTGCGGCACGCTCGCGATGATCGACAGTCTCAACGCGTTCGACTGGGTTTGCGAAGTCGTCGGCGGCAAAGCCACGTTTTATTCGACCACGCTGAAAATACACAAGGGCCTGCGCGATCTCGTGACGGCGACGGCTTGGCGCAAAGCCAAAGTGATCTTGCGCGAAGGTTCGACACCGGTCGCGCAGAGCGAAGAGCTCGCGTGGTGGAGCAACGCCGTCGAAGAGGCACCGGCACTCTCCATCGTCGCCGTTCTCGACGGCGTCGACGATGACGGAGCGGGCCCCGATCGCTCATTCGCTCCCGGCACGGTTTTGACGTTCGACGGGAACGCGAGCACCGGCGGGTACAACATCAACGCCGACCGCCTCACGCTCGTCGGGCTCAACTCCGCCGTGCTCTCTTGGGCGGCGGGCGCGGGCAACAATTGTTCGTCGGCGACCGGAGAGGCGACGGGGGCCGACCGGCGCTGCTTGATCGCGGCCGGCTCGCAAAAATTCATCTGGCTCGAAGGCTTTTACGACGGCCTGGACCAGGCCGACCACGGGCTGCTGTTGGTCAGCACGCGTTTCGCGGGTGTGAAGAACTTCAAGGCCTCGAATACGTCGGCACCGGCGCTCCAGATCTCGCAAAGCTCGTATAACACGTTCGCGAACGCGGTGGCGCACGACAGTGCCAGCGACGGCGTTCAACTCGTCGACTCTTCCTACAACGCATTCGCGCTGTTCGCCTCTTACGGCAACGGCCGCGATGGATTTCGCATCGGCCCCAACGCGCCTGACACCTATCTGTATTTGGCGTTCGCGCAAGACAACACCGGCCGCGGCGTTTTCGTTCAAGACTCTGCTCGTTTTTACATCGGCCTTTCGAACGCGAGCCGCAATGACGGCGTAGGCCTCGAGCTTTCGAATTCGCCCGAGAGCCGCGCGCAGCTCGTCGGCGCTCAAGCGTCGGGCGGCGCCGGCGTGCGTGTCCATACCGGCTCGCACGACTTCTCGGCATACATTCTCACGTCGGCCGGTAACGCGGGGCCCGGTTTCTGGGCCGAGAGCTCGGACGACATGCGCCTGATCGGCTTGCAGGCCTCGTCCAATCAGGGTACCGGCGCGCTGATTGAAAGTTCGAGCGAGCCACTCGTTGTGGGCGCGGTCGTGGCGAACAATCAGGGCGCGGGCTTGCATCTGAATAGCTCTCTCGGCGCGACTGTTTCACACGTGAACGCGTTTTCGAATTCGCTTTCGGGCGTTTTGATCGCCGCCGACAATTCGACGCTGAATCAACTTTTGGCTTCGAACAACGGCGGAAGCGGCCTCGAGCTCACCGGCAGCTCGGCCGTTCTGTCGCAGCTTCACCTCGCGCACAATGTCGTGGGCGTCACGCTCAGTGGCTCCTCGAGCAATGTGTTTACGCGGGTTTTGGGGGTCGGCAACAACGGGGCCGATTGCAGCGTGACGGGCGGCGTGAACCCCGGACTGACCGCCGCGTGCGCCAACCAGGGCGGCTCGAGCGCGACGCTCGTGAGCGGCCGAAGCCACGTCTCGAGCTATCTCGGCAAAGTGACCGCGACCGATACGTTCAATGGGACCAACACGAACGGAACGCAGGCCTACGCGCGCACGAACAGCTGGATGTCGTTCATCACGGGCCCGCGCCACTTCGGTATCGACGGCGGGGCGTTTCCGGATGCCGCGGCTCGCGGCGCCTGCTCCAGCGGCACTTGCCGCATTTGGGACCTTCGGCTTTCGGCCTCCGATACGCAAGTGTTGAATCGTACGGGTGACGGCTCGAGCGCGAACGGCGCCTTCACGCCGGGAGCCGCGTGCCCGGCTTACTTGAGCGGCAACATGACCTCGGTCGACCAGAAGAGCTCGCCGAACGTGTTCTTGGTGAATGCTTCGGAGCGGATGGAAGACGGGGTGGGAGATGAAGACGGGCTTTGCGAGTCGGCCGAGGCGTGCATCGCCTCACCCAACTTCGGCCTCTATCAAGGGGAGTCGCTCGACACCGGCGGCACCTGCACGTTTCAAGACGGCGGCGTCACCGGCGTGACGCTCTATCGCTACTCGGTCAATGGCCGTTAGCGGGGATCGTCTCTCACGATTCCGCTGGTGGTCTCGAAAAACACACAACGATGAATGCGTGAAGCCGCGCGCTTCGTATCAACGACGACGGTATCGACGTAATAATTCACCACATCGACTGAATCATGAGCGCCCGTGTGAAACAGGGTGCGAATGATTTCTTTTCCTTCGCTCTTCAAAACGAAAGAGTCGCTGATGAACAGGCTATTCGTGAACTCATCGCCGTGTTTCTTAACCAGGTGAGACACGGCTTCGACGCGGGCGGCGTCGGTGCACGGGCTATGAGCGGCTTGGGCCGTGGTGGCGAAAAGCGCAGCCGTGAAGACGGCGGTAAACATCGATTTGATCATGACGAACTCCTTTGTATGGGCGGGCTAAGAATACGGTTTCCCGGGCGAAAGCACCATCAGCCCGGCGGCCGCTGGAAGAAATACAAGCTTGTTCAAGAGTTCGTCAACGTGCGGCTTTGACTGCGGCTCCTATTCTCTCGTATAGCCTAGGGGAGGACCCGGAGGCACATATGACCAAACTGGCGTTAGCCCTTATTTTTGGAGCGATCACGATGTCCCACGCAGCCGCCAATTTCGAGCAAGAACTCAAGACTTGGAGAGCCGAACAGGAGTCCAAGCTCCGCTCCGAAGGAAGCTGGCTTGCCGTTGTCGGTCTGCACTGGCTGAAAGAAGGCGAATCCAGCCTGGGCGCAAGCGACCGCGCGACCGTGGTGCTGCCGGAGCCGGCGCCACTGAAACTGGGCTGGGTGCACTTGAAAAACGGCAAGGCGACGCTGAAGCTCGATACCGTCCAAGGCGTTACGGTGGGCGGTGCGCGTGCCGAAGCCGGCCGCTCTTACGAGCTCAAGACCGACGCCGACGACGGAGGGCCGACCGAAGTCAGGGCGGGGAGCGTTACGTGGTTTTTGATCAAGCGGCCGAACGGCGTCGGCGTGCGAGTGAAAGACGCCAACGCCGAGGCACGGCGCAATTTCAAAGGCCGCAAGTGGTACGCGCCTGACGCCTCCTACAAAATCACGGCGAAATGGACTGAGCTCAAGTCGCCCAAAACGCTGATCGTTCCCGACATCATGGGCAACGACAACGAGGAGCCGAGCCCTGGCTACGCCACCTTCACGATCGAGGGCAAAAACGTCGACCTGTATCCGACGAAAGAGGGCGACAAATTGTTCTTCGTGTTCAAAGACAAAACGAGCGGCAAAGAGACGTATGGCGCGGCCCGCTTTCTCTACGCCACACTTCCGAAAGACGGCAAAGTCGAGCTCGACTTCAACCGCGCGGTGAATCCGCCGTGCGCGTTCACCGATTTCGCCACTTGCCCGCTTCCTCCGAAAGAAAACCGCCTCGACGTCGCAATCAAGGCCGGCGAGCTGAAGCCCGACGGTCACTGATGGCCGCGGCCCGCGGGAGCACGGGCGCGTGGGCGCGGGTGTGCGCGTGGGCACGTGAGCGCTTGAGCGCGTGGGTGCGGGTGCGCGGGTGGACTCCGGCCGCCTCAGGGCGGCCGGGC
>DASUEL010000355.1:0-3159 GCA_036275095.1 Bdellovibrionales bacterium | reverse complement strand
TGCCGGCGCGATGGCGATGGGAGGCGGGCCTCGAGGAGATGCTTCGCCTCCGCCGCCGCTCCGAGCTTTTCAGCGCGCGCTTCGGATCGGCGGTTCGCTTATTTGAGGAGGCGATCAAGCTCACGGCGCTGGCCGTGTCGGTCTATTTATATTCTCGCGGCGAGCTTACGCTGGGCCAAGTCGCGGCGCTCGGTATGATCGTCGGACTCGTGACCGGCCCGCTCATGGCCGTGGTGGCCGAGTGGAACGCATTCAGTCAAGTGGCGGTCTCGATGGCTCGTATCGACGACATCATGGTGACCGCCCCGGAAGCCGACGGCGCGCTGAACCCCGTGGCGCCGTTCAAAGGAGACATCGAATTCGACGACGTCGTTTTTCAGTACGGCGGCGAGCTCTCGCCGGTCGTCCTTAACGGCCTTTCGCTCAGAATTCGTCCCGGTGAGACAGTCGCGTTCGTCGGCGCGAGCGGAAGCGGAAAGACGACCGCCGCGTACATGATCAATCAGCTCTATGCGCCGACCCGCGGGATCGTCCGCATCGACGGGGCCGACGCCTCGCTGATCTCGAAGGAGCTTCTGCGGAGCGAGGTTGGAATGGTCATGCAGGAGAACCAGCTGTTTTCAGGCTCGGTGCTGGAAAACATCGCCATCGGCGATCCCTTGCCCGATCGCGCGCGCGCGCTCGAAGCCGCTCGTCTCGCATGCGCCTCCGAATTCGTGGCGGCCTGGGATGGGGGATTGGACCACGTGCTCGGCGAAGGCGGCGCGGGGCTTTCGGAAGGGCAGCGTCAGCGCCTGAATCTCGCCCGGGCTTTGTACCGTCAGCCGTCGATTCTGATTCTGGACGAAGCGACGGCGTCGCTCGACAGCCGAACGGAACTCGAGATTATCCAAAATTTGAAGCGTTGGCGGGAGAACTTGACCACCATCATCGTCGCGCATCGGCTGAGCACGATCGTCCATGCCGACCGCATTTTCGTCGTGAAGAACGGTAGAGTCACGGAGAGCGGAACGCACACCGAACTCGTGGGCGTTCGCGGACACTACTTCGAATTGTTCCGAAGCCAGCTGGGGCTCGACGAGCCCCAAGCTCAGTTGAACGGCCAAACGACCCCGGCCTGAATGGCCAGCGTGTTGAAATCGAGCTCGCTGCTTCCGCCAAACGACTGAGCGACGTTCACGCCTAGGCTCAAACCTTGGGCTCCGCCCGTGCGGCCGAACGCGCGTGAAATGTCGGCGGAGAGCCCGGCCGAAAGCTCGTACGCGGTGGCGAAGTAGCTGCGGTCTTCGCTAATTGCCGACTCTTCGGTCATGGCGAGCGTCGGAAGCGCGCTGAGACCGACCGAGGCTCGAAGGAGCCCCGTGCGAAGCGCGCGCGGCTCGAGCGCGAGACCCACGCGCATAGGAATCATGTAAAGCTGCTGGTTCGACGAGAATTGCACGGTTGAAACACCGACATTTCCGTGACGCTCAAACGACTGGTAGCCGGCGCCGGCCTGCGCATAGAGGTCCCCAACGCCGGGCGCGCCCAAAAACAAATGGTACGCCGCCGAGACTTGCGGTAGCCCACGGGCTTCGAACTCGCTGGCGGAGATACGGCTTTCAAGCGTGATCGCCTTGGGCTTGAAGCTCGACAACATGACCGCCATGCGATCGGGGAGCCCGGCGCTTTCGGCCTGCTGCGCGGGCAGAGTTTGCGTCAGCTCCGGAACTTGTATCTCCACGCTGCGCGTATTTGAGGGCGGAGCGGCCTTCGTTTTCGCGGCCTTCGCGGCGAACGCGGCGGGCGCGCCCGCCAAAAGTAGAACGGCCGCCATCAGTGCTAATTGCGATTTTCGCATTTTACGCTCCCAACTTCTTTAAAGTCGATCTTCGCCATGTGGCCCTTGCGGTGCCCGTAGAGATCGCAAACCTGCGTCGTACTTTCACGGCAGGTGAGCGTGTAGCCGCCTTCGTCACTTTGCGGAATTTTCACTTCGGCATAGAGCTGACCGTTTCTCATGTCGCGTTTCGCGACCGGAAAGAAAATAGTGATGCTTTCGCAAAAGTCGAGAGTCGCGGTCACGTACTTGACTGGGCGCAAACGGTTGATGATTTGCTGAACCGGGCTCGTTCGCCCGTCGATTTTCAAATAGACGTCTTGAATTTCGACGAGCTTCATCTTTCCGACGTAGATAGGGCTGTCTTTGGCATCAATGACATTGGTGGGTTTGACTGGCGCCTCGACGCCCTTGACGACTCGGATACGCCCGGCCGATTCGCTGAAGCCGCCGGCCTCGAGGCGGCCCTCAAAGACGCCCGAATGAATGCCGCCGGTCAGATTGAGCTCGACCTGTTCACTCAGAAGCTCGGCCGGAAACGTTACGACGAAGCTGCCGTTTTCGGCGTCGAACGAGGCATTCTTGAATGTGAGCAAATTGCCTTCGGTGCCTTGTATCGCGAGGCTGCCGTTTAGCACCGGAACTTGTTCGCCGGTGCTGCCCGATTGTTTCGTGCTCGCGGTCAGGGTCATTTTCACGGATGCGATCGGTTTATCGCTGTCGGCGGCCCAGATGTAACCGCCGTAGTCGCCCGCGGCCGTTTGAATTTTCGCCATGTCTTCGGCGAGCTTTTCGCGTTTGTAACTGTCCATGTCTTTGTCTTCGCCGCAGCTCGTGAGAGCCAGTGCGAGCGCGAAGACCGAGATTTTCAATTTCATTTGATCCCCTTATTCAAGGCTTGAACGAGCGAGTCCAACGACCAGCCGCGCGTGATAAAATAGCGCGCGACTCTCAAAATGTAATCAACTTTGCTTTGGTCGGCCGAAAGCTCCGAATCGAGGGCGTTTCGCTGGGCATCGGAGAGCTGGAGGTAGGTGGCGGTGCCCGTTGAATAAAGCCCTTGCGCTTCCCGGAGCGCCGCCTGATTCATCTTGAGTGCCTCATCGCTGGCCTCCACGATCTCCAGGCCTGCTTTGAGGTCTTCGGCCGCCTTGACGGCTTCGACCGACAAATCATTGAGGAGGCGCTGTCGCTCGGCATCGGCTCGCGACTCAGCTGCCGCCAAGGCCGCTCGATCTGAAAACGAGGAGAGGCCCGTGAAAATGGGCACGTTGAGGCGGATGCCGACGGCGTAAGACGTGCGATCGGCGTCGGCCAGCTGCGTGCGGACCGTGGCGTTC
>DASUEL010000354.1:0-5583 GCA_036275095.1 Bdellovibrionales bacterium | reverse complement strand
TATCAGGGTGGCGGCGACATGATCGCGTCGGTGACGTTCGAAAAGACCTTGTACAACACGCTTCCATACAAATTCGAGGCGGGTACGCCGCCCATCGCGGGTGTCATCGGCTTCGGCGAGGCCATCGATTACATACAAAAGATCGGCTGGGACAAGATTCAAAACCACGAGCACGAGCTGTTGCTATATGCGACGGACCGGCTACAGTCGATTCCGGGCCTTCGCGTAATCGGAACAGCGAAAGAAAAAGCCGCGATCGTTTCATTTACTCTCGAGGACGTGCACCCGCATGATATCGGAACGCTCCTCGATCAAGAAGGAGTCGCGGTTCGCACGGGCCATCATTGCACGCAGCCCGTTATGAAGAAGTTCGGAGTTCCCGCGACCGCGCGCGCGTCGTTTTCGATTTACAACACCAAAGAAGAAGTCGACCGGCTCGTCGCCGGCCTGAAAAAAATCGTGGAGATCTTCAAATGACCGGCGATGCAATGGCCGAGCTCTATCAACAAATGATTCTCGAGCACAATAAGAAGCCGCGCAACTTCGGCAAGCTTCCCGATGCCACTCATCAGGCCGAGGGCTTCAATCCGCTTTGTGGTGACCATTATACCGTTTATCTGAAGCTCGAAGGTGGGGTGGTGAAAAGCGTGTATTTCGAGGGCGCCGGCTGCGCCATTTCGAAGGCATCGGCGAGCATGATGACCGCCGCGCTTCAAGGGAAGACCGCCGACGAAGCGAAAGCGCTCTTCGAGGATTTTCATAGCTTGCTCACTGGAAAAAGCGAAGCTGCCGACCGTCTCGGCAAGCTCAAGATTTTCTCCGGCATTTGGAAATATCCTTCCCGGGTAAAGTGCGCGAGTCTGTCGTGGCACGCGATGAAATCAGCATTGGTCGGCGGTCAGACGGTTACAACGGAGTGAGCCATGAGTATCGCAATTGAAATTGAAAGAACCCCGAATCCGAAGGCTTTGAAGTTCATCGTCAACCAGATGGTCAAACACGGCGGCAAACTGACGCTGAAAACGAGTGAAGAAGCGCAAGAGCTGCCTCTCGCGCGTGATCTCTTCGCGATCGCGCACGTCAATCAAGTGCACTTGTTTGAAAACGTCATTACCGTCAGCCACGATGGTGAAGGAGAATGGGAGACCATCGTTCCGCAAGTCGAAGCCGTCATCACCACGCGTATGCCCGTACACGATCCGAGCTGGGAGCCCAAAACGCTCGTTAAAAAGAAAGATCGCTCGCAGCTCTCGCCTGAGCTGCAAAAAATCGAGGAGATTCTCGATCGAACGATTCGGCCCGGTTTACAGGGCGACGGCGGCGATATCGAAGTCGTAAGTTTCGAGAACAACATCATTACCGTGAATTTTCAGGGCGCTTGCGGCGGCTGCCCGAGCTCGACGATGGGAACCTTGAACGCGATCGAGGGAATACTCCAGCAGGAGTTCGAGCCGTCGGTGCGTGTCGTGCCCCAAGGTATGGAAGCATTTTATTGAAGCCGGCTTACCGGTTTCTAGGTTGGGGGAATTTTGAAGAATCCGTCTGATACTGTCTGGAATTTCGTGTTGGTGATCGCGAGCTTGTTGCTGTCGCTGATCATACCAATGCCGACGTGGGGTCTTGCGGCTCCGAAAGCGCGTGACGTGGCTCCGGAGCTGAGCCGCCGCTGCGAAGAAACCGTCAAGCTTTCGGAGCGCGAGGAGCTCGGTCCTGAGCTGGTGCGTGAGCTCGGGCGTCTAGCGGCGGCGGCCCGTCAGTTCGAGATGAACGAGACGAAGGCCGATTTCGCCCACCTCTTTGCGAGCGCTCATGCGGCGGCGGCCTTGGCTGCCGGTGCCGGTGTTGACGGCCGTGTCCGGTATGAGCTTGAAACTCTGCGCGTGAAAATCGCGAGCGCAGGCGCCGTTATTGAATGATGTTCGGCGCCTTCATTCCGAAGGCGCGAATCGCGGTGTCGGCCTTGGGTTCGGCGAAAGCCGCTCCGGCTCCGAGCTTTATCGAATCGACAATCGTAAAAACTTCGGCATGAATGGCTTTGTCGAGGCTCGAAACCTCGATCGAGTAGGTTCGCGTTTCGCCGCGCCGGAGCGTGCCCACGTAATTCTTGGTATCGCCTTTTAAGATGCGCGCGCCTTCCGGAAGGTGCCACACGATCTCTGCCTCCTGAGTGTCTTGCGCGGCCGTGACCGTGAAGTCGAGTGTCCAGCGGTCGCCGGAGCCCACCGCTGCCGCTGCCGTATTGAAATACCCGGAGGGCTTGGCCATTGCCATGGCGGGCACGCGCCTGAGTTTGCGCGGCTTCGGGTCGGGAGCTTTCATGAGCAAGACACAGATCAGCGTGAAGAATACCAGGATGCCGGTGATGATCAGAGTGCGTGTTCTTATGGACATAGCTCGGCTCCATTGAGCAAAAGTTTGTAGCTGGCGGATTGATTTCCGAACGACTGTTCAGTGTAGAGGTTTACATTGATCATGTATTTTCCGGCGGGCAGATTCAGGCTCACGGCCTCAGTGCCGCCATCGCCGGGCGACGGGTCGGTGCTCGATGCGACAATGTCGCTCTCGCGCCCGAAGACATAATCCGAATCGTAGAGGTAGAGGTCGAGATCGGCCGTCCCCGCGGTTCTATTCAAATTGATCGTGAGCGTTCCGCCCGCGTGGTTCAGGTAATAGAAGTCATTCGAATCGAGCTGGTTGGAGGTGTCTGGTGAGCCGTCTTCGCCTACACTGGTAGTCGCCATCGAATAAGTACATGTGCCGCCGGTTGCGTAGGTCGCGGCGTAATCGGCTTGGTCCGCCCTTTGTAGCTCAGCCGTGAAGATGGATGCGAGACTCGTGCGACCGGCCAGTGCATCGTGCAGCTGCATGAAGAGGCCGTAATTTCTGAAATGATAAGACGTGTTTTTGATTCCGCTTGCGCCAGAGAAGACCGTCCAGAATTCGCTGAAGGGCGCGGTGGCGGAATCGATCATTGCCTCATTGGTTCCGGCGCCGGTCACAGGGTGTGGATCGAGCATGTCCCAAAGAGCGCGCGTGATGGCAAACTCACGAAAGTTTCCTTCACCCGGCGAAGTGGGCACGTCCCGGCTCGGCGAGTTCGTCTCGAGGTTGTTGGAGAAGAAGTAATATGTGACACCGTCACTGTTGCCTGAAGTGTCGCGGTAAACGGGATCGCCCGTAACGGCGAGGCTGAAATAGTTGGCCCAGCCTTCGCCCCACGCGAGGCGCGGGTCGACGATCGAATTGGCGTCGTGGCTGCCGCCAGGAGAGTCCGTCGCGGAATAATGATCTTCGATGAAGTGCCCGTACTCATGGATGATGACCGAGTTGTCGAAGTGATCCGTGTCTTCACGGTCGACGTCGCCTGTTAGGCCTCCCAAAATATAAAGTGCCTTCGTATCTTTACTGTAAAAACTGATGCCCGCGCTCAAGCCGAAGTAGGAGGCGGGGTTCACGCCCTTCGCCCAATAAATCACGGCTTTGGGAGCGACCGTGAATGGCGAGCAGTCGGAGAAGCTTGCGCTGCAGCTCAAGGTTTGGTTTCGCAAAAATTCGTTCGCTTTTACGATTTGATCGAAGATGTTGAACGCGCCGCCCTCGAGCGTGCCCTTTGCGGGCGCTACCAAGTCGCTGAGGCTCGGGCTTCCGGTTGCGACGAACGTCGTCGTGAGCTCGTAAGGCTCATTCTCGCTCGGTGAATTCAGAACGCTCGCGTTCACATAGGCGTTCTGGCCGCGTGAGTAGAGGCGCAACGTGTAGGTCAAGCCCGTTGACGGCACTTGAAACTCGAAGTTGCCGCTGCCGTCGGTGGTCGCGCACTGAATTAAGAATTGTTCGTCTTGCCAAACCGCGATCTCGGCGTAGCGAATCGGGTAACTCGTCGGATCAGTGTCGCCGAGCCCCGAGCCGGTGAATTGCCGCCGTTGATAAAGCGCGCGGCCAGACACGGTGATGGGATTCTGATAGACTTTCGCCTGCTCGCAATACGATGGCTCCAGCCTGGCGCCGGCCGGCGAGGTTTGGCTGCAGGCTGCTAGTAGAAGTATGCTGAAAACCGCGCCCCAATAGGCTTTTCCCATCGTTTGCCTATCGGTAACTCAAGAGCAAAAAGACTTGTCAAAAAGTCCAGTCTGATCGAAAATTCTTCCCTGATGGAAAAGGGTTTTAACACCGACATCAGCGTCGAGGGCACGCGCTACCACGTTCAAACCGAAGACTGGGGCCATGCCAACCCGTTCTTGGTCACACGCATCTTTCGTGATGGCGCCGTCATAAAGAGTTTCAAAACTCCGTACCGTGAAATCCTCGAGCGCGCACCGAAGTTCGACCAGCAAGTCATTCGTCTTGCCATGCGCGAGCAACACGAGCGTATCCTGGACCGTCTGGTTTCTGGGCAGTTGGACTCTGCACGCCTTCGATAATTCAGTAAAATAAAAGGGTGATTCACCTATCTCATATCTACAAGACCTACCCTGGTCCGGTTCATGCTTTGCGCGACATCGACTTCAAAGTCGAAAAAGGCGATTTCATTTTCATGACCGGGCCCAGCGGCTCGGGCAAAACGACGATCTTTAAGATGGTTTGCGGATTCGATCGCCCCACGTCGGGTCAGATCAACGTCATGGGCTACAATCTCGAGCGCATGCGCGAGCTCGACATACCGACACTGCGTCGTAAGATCGGTGTCGTGTTTCAGGATTTCAAGCTTCTGCGCGGCCGCACGGTTGCTGAAAACGTGGCGCTTCCGCTCGAGATCATCGGTGAAAAGACCTCCGCCATTCAGAAGCGGGTCGCGGAGGTCCTCGACCAGGTCGGACTTCGATTCAAGCACGCGTCGCTGCCGGATCAGCTGTCGGGCGGGGAGCAGCAGCGAGTCGCGATCGCGCGGGCGCTCGTGCACCGGCCAGGCATATTGATCGCGGACGAGCCGACAGGAAACCTCGACCCCGAGATGAGTCACGACATCATGGCGCTCTTCAAAACCGTGAATGCCCAAGGTACGACGGTCTTCGTGGCGACTCACGACCACGAACTAGTGTCGAAGTTCGGAAAACGCAGGATCGAGATTCGTGATGGCTGCTTGGTGGGACGCGCATGAACTTCTCATCGATGCTCAAGTCAATCCGGCTTTCGTGGCGCGAGCACAAGGGCGTCCAACTGGCGACGCTCGTCGTACTCACGGCTACGTTCACGGTGGTCATTTCGGTGCTTTCACTGACGGCGAATTTACGTCATATACTGCATTCCTGGGGCGAATCCGTTCAGATGACCGCCTACCTCAAAGACGGAGTAGCCGAGCGGGACGTCGCCTCGGTTACCGACGCCCTTAACGCGATGACCGAATTCAAGAGCGTGTCCTTTGTTACCAAAGACGAGGCAAAGGCGCGGTTCTCGCAACAAATGGCAAGTTACGCGGCGGGGCTCTTGGCGGACGCGGGTCTCGAGAACCCGTTTCCGGCGTCGTTTCAGATGGCGTTCGCGCGTCAATTCGAAATCGGCGACTTGGCGGCTCTCGCCGCGAAGATCCAAGAGCTACCTGGAGTCGAGGAAGTCTCGTACGGCCAGGATTGGATTCATAACTAC
>DASUEL010000353.1:0-7347 GCA_036275095.1 Bdellovibrionales bacterium | reverse complement strand
ATCGGCGCATGAGCTGGACCACGTCGTCGGCGGTAAAGACATGGGCGCGAAGCGGCTTTTCGTAAATCTTCGTCCAATAGTCGTGACCATGGCCTTGAAAATCGCGCGCCTGCTCGGGGCGGTAGGCGTCGGGCACCAGCGAGCGGTCGACTTCGATCTGATACGTGAAGTACTCGGGGCCGTATTTTTGAAGCTGTTGCGAGATGACCGGCTCGAACGTCGAAATTGAAAAACGAATCCCTTCGCCCCTCATCATCGCGACCGCGTGATCGAGAGTGGCCTGCGTAATCTCGGGAGCCGCGAGCCGGTGCGCGTAGTAGATGAAAAGCGAAAACAAAACGCGCAAAGTATATTTCGAGTCGGCCTGCGCCTCGCGCACGCTCAGGTTCGACGCATCGACCGCCTGGCGCGCCACCATGTCGCGGTACATGGACTCGCGATCGGTCAGATCGGTGTACTGCCCTTTGTTCCACGTCGCGTGCTGGAGATCGAGATGATCGAGGTAACGCTTCATCTTCTGGTTAAAGTCGCCCGTGAACCCGAAACGCTTCAGCAATTTCGTAAACAGATATTCGCGGCCGCGCGAATAGTCGTTCACCACGATGGGCGTCGGCTGGCGCCCGGAACCGACTTTGAGGTCCATCTCCATCCAATGCAGGTCACGGAACTCGTTGTGCAGTTCGATCGCCTGCGCTTCGGTCAGCTTTCCGCCGGAAGCGTCGATCAGCGCCTTCAGTTTCAACGAAACCGAGCTCGGAGGATATTTTTGAAGCATCTCCGCAAGCGGAACGAGAAAAAGCGCGTCATTCATGTCTTTGTGCCCGGGCGGAAACAAGGAGCCCGGATGCTTTTGAAGATAAAGCTGCGAGTTGACCGCGTCGAGCGAGTGCAGCATCACGTAAGCATCCTCGAGTTTGCCGTTGAGCGCACGCACTTCATGATAGTTCGCCGCGGCGGCCATCGCGCGCAGCGGATCGTTCTCCCCACTCATCTCTTGGGCGCCCCGTCCCCACTCGAACACGATGCGATACTTGCGGCGGTCGAAGTATTTGTCGGAAAGCTCCCTCTTCGCGGGCTCGAGTTGCCATGGAAGCGGTACCGAGCGGACCATCGAGCTCTTGGCGTCGAGCACCTGGCCAGAAACCGCCCAAAGCGATGACGTGCGTACGTTCACGGTCGTCTCACCGTAAGGCCGTCCCGAAAACTGGTCGTAACGGGTCTCGAATTTATCTCCGTATTCGCGGCGTGCCCAGCTGAGCGGGACTTCCCGCTGCGTCTCGAAAAACACGACCTGGTTCTCGTGCAGCTGAAAAACGAGCCGCGAATAATCGCGCGCCTGTTCGGGCGTGAGGTAGCCGGTCTCGGCCATGATGGCCATCGGAAAGCGCTGCTGGTCGGTCATGGGGTTGGAGTGCGGATCGTTCGTGTCGACGTTTTCAACCCGGTTATTTTGAGTGAAGAAGCCGTCTTTTTCGATGAGCCGCTCGCGCTGGCCGCCGATGAACTCGCCGTTGCGAAAATACCTCGTGACTGTTTGGCTGCGCGGCCGGGACTTCAGAAAGCGCGAACGCTCCCGCTTCTTTTGGCGCTCGGCCCGCTGCTCGGGCGTTTGCGCGCGAAGTGCTTCACGAAGCGACGAAGACCCGTTCGCATTCGAACCCTCTGTTATGGGCCGCGCGGCCTCGCCGCACTTGGATTGAGCGGCGGCCGGCATAGCCCAAAGGGCCCAGAGCAACCAGCAGGCGGCGAACGAGGTTTTGTGAAGGCGAACCATACGGGCGCGAACGGTGCCGAAAACATGCCAGCCCGTTGATAACTGGCGGCCCGCTGGCGTGCGGAGAGCGCGGCCCGGGCCGCCGAATTTCAGCCGCTGTCAAAAATGTTTACGGCTAAGGCGAAGACGCCTCGCCCGCCTGGGCCGGGTCCTTCAGAACATAGACCGTGGCGGCGCCGCGGCCTCTGCGCTCGATTTGCCCGTTTTCGAGCAGGCGCGTGAGCGTGCGATGAACGGTGCTGCGGGATTTGTTCGTCAGCTCCTCGATGTCGGCGCGCGTGAGACCGCCCTCGCCGCGAAGAGCACGCAGGATGAGACTCGGCTTGATGCACCACTCATCGCGGGTCTCGGCTGCCGAGAGCTCGCCTTGCCGGCCCAGCAGCTTCTTCCATAGCTCGCGGGTTTGCAGCTGTCGGACCCGGGGCCCCGGTTCGCGAAAGACCACGCGATTCCAGTCGCCTTCGAAGTACAGGCGATAGTCTTTGCTACGAAGGCGGGCTTCGTGCGGAAGAAGCTTCTTGAGACGGGATATCAAGTTGAATATTTTGGGGCTGTGATAAACCAGATCGTACTGCGAGTGCCCGTAGCAGAGCCACGCGACGTCTTCAAACGAAACCGAATGTTGGGCGCGCAATACCGCCATCAGCTCGCAGAGCGGCCGCGAACGTATGACTCTATCGCCAGCGCCGAACTTCAGCTCGAAAGACATCATATCAATGAACAACGTGCCCTGCCGAAACGTCGGCGGGCTCAGCACCGCCTGAAGCTCCGCGATCAAACCACGCAACGGCCCGGAGTCCGTGGCCTGCTCGCTTCGCGCCTGCAGGAGCATCGCGAGCGCATTGCTTGAAGCGCTCCAGAGCGCGTGCGCCTTCAGCCTCTCGAGAGCATCGTTCGCGGCGGCTGGCGCGGGCGATTGCGCGAGCTGCAGCCATCTGATGACGAGGCGCTCGAATTCGAGCCAGGGCCACTTCGTCACGTCGCCTTCGGGAAACGGCTGGGCGCGCGCGGCCATCGGCGCGAAGACGCCGATCCAACCGAGGGCGTTGGCGAGAAGCTCCCGCGATTCGACGTCGACCGCGAGCCTGGCGTCTGAAAGGTCGCGACCGTCGAGCAGCCACTGAAGGTCCTCGGCGGTCGTGGAGCTCTCGTTGGCGAGCCAACGCCAAACCCAGAGATAGAATCGCTCGGCGAACGCCCGCGAATCGGGGTCGCGAAGATCGTCCTCTTTGCGTTGCCCGAGAAGTGTGCGAAGCCTATAGGCCGCGCCCGGCGCCTCGGAGCCAGCCAGCCCGGCCGCGTCTCCGGCCTTGAGCGGCTCGAAGCCCGTGTGAAACGGAAGCTGCCGAAGCCAAAGCCGGTAGGCCGCCGACGACGGCCCGCCTGAATCGGCACCCATCACCGCTTCGGCCGCGCGGCCGGCCTTGAAGAGCCGGCGCAGACTGTACGACTCCAGAAGGTCGTCGAGCTCGGGCCGCGCCCGCACTTGCGCGTCCGCGCAAAGAGCGGCGAACGCCTCGCCGGTTTCGAAGCCGAGGCTCTCGAGACAGAGGAGCGCGTACACGCGCGCTGCGGGTTCGGAGTTACGGAGCGGCTCGAAGTGCCCGAGCGCCTCCACATAGTCACCACGATTGTAGGCCAGCAGGCCTGATTCCCAGCTATTCATGAGCGGGGATTTTACGGCCTTTTTAATTTTTTAAAATCGTAATTTAATTTTCTTAAAAAACTGCTAAAGTTTCTGAAAATAGTATCCGATCGTATAGGGAATCGACATGGCCGCACCCAAGACCGACCGCAGAGAGAGAATCGTTCAGTCCGCGCTCACGTGCTTCGTCAAAGCAGGCGTGGCGCAGACTCGTATGGCCGACATCGCGGCCCATGCGAAAGTCGACCAGCCCCTCATCGGCTACTACTTCCCTACCCCCGAAAGCCTCTACGCGGAAGTCGTCGGGCGCGTCTTGAACGATCTCAAGGACGACAGCATCGCGGGCATCGAACGGGGCGGGACCGATCCGAAAAAGATCATGACCTATTACGTGCGCGCGCCGTTCGAGTGGGGTGAAAAAAAGCCGGGCTATTTTTCTATCTGGATGTATTTTTATTATCTGGCGAGTTATCAGCCGGCCTTCATCGAGCTCAACAAAACCATTCGGCAGAACGGGCGCGACCGGATCGCGTTCATCATTTATAGCGGAATCGAGAAAGGCGCGTTCTCGATGCCCGACGGAATGACTGTCGCGCAAGCCGCCCTCGCCATTCAAGGCATCATCACCGGCATCGGCATCATGGCGGGCTCCGAAGGCCCGAAAGTTTGGAAATCTTTCGCCGATGAGGCCGTGCGGACGGTGCTGGCCCTGCTCCGCGCGAACTGATTCGCGCGCGAGCTCTTCCCATTGCATTCGTCCCAAAAACATTTTCGCGGATTGAGCGCCTGCATCATCAGCTCCTAAAATGTGGCGATCAGAAACACGGACCTTAGGAGATCTCATGCATCCGGGCGCGACATGGCTGACGTTGTTTTGTCTGTCATATTTGTTTCCGTTCACCGTGTATGCGCTCTGCTGAGCTCTTCGAGGCCGGAATAGAAGGAGTACCCATGAAAATCGTCAGTCTCACCCTCGCAGCTTCACTCGTGCTTTCGGGCTGCGGCGCCCTCCAAGTTCGCGACCGTAAAGAAGCCGAAGTGAACAAGATCAAAAAAGTCGCCGTGGTCTCATTCAGCGCTTATTTGCCCCAATCCAAAAAGCTGGGCTTCGACCTCGGCTCGGGCAAGCTCGGCGCGAGCGAAGGTGGAAGCTTGATCGCGCAAACCTCCACGAACGTCGATCAAATGTATTTGAGCCTCACGCAGAACCTGCGACAGAACCTGAAGTGGGACGTCGTACCGCTGCCGAAAATGACGTCGAACGCGGGCTACGTGAAGTCGTACAAGCAAACCATGGAAGGTTGGCAAAACAAAATGGCCCCTCCGGCGGATACCATTCAGTTTCTCGTGAAGAACGTGATGGACTATGACAGCACTCGAATTCTCGACCAAGCGGGCCGCGACGCCCTCCTCGACGCTTTGGGTGTCGATGCGCTCGTCACCGCCCGGGTCGACGTGCATTTGAATGGCACTTCGATCATGGGTATCGGAAGCCGCTACCCGCAGTCGAAAGTCAGCTTTCAAGTTCACACGAAAGGCCAGGAGCGGCCCGTGTGGTTCGACGGCGGAGTCGAAGGCGACGAAGCGAAAGATTCGGTCGGCGAAACGGCCTTTATCGACAACGCGAAACTCGAAGAGTTGGCACTCCAGTCAGCCAAGAGCGCGTTCTCGAAGATCCGCTAAGGTATCAGCCCACGACTTCTTTGCGCCCTGTGAAGAGCTCGGCGCTCTGGCGCAGCTCGGCCACCTGGCCCTGTTCGATTTTCTCGAGCACGTCGGCGAGATGCTGGGCTGCCAGCATCCGCGGCAAGAAAACATATGCCGCGCCTTCGGCGTACATTTCGGCGGCCGACTCGAAAGTTTCGGCCGTGACGATGACTTTTGCTTCGGGCGCCATCGAGCGAAGATTTCGAAGCAGCTTCAGATTGCTCGTGCCCTTTAACTGGTGGTCTGGAATCGTACAAACGAGCGCTTCCGCGTGCTCGAGCTCGAGATGTTTGAGCGTGTCGGAGTGACTGATGTCACCGTACATGCAATGAATGCCCATATTCTTCAGTAGCTGATGGGCCTCGGGATTGAAGTCGACGACGAAGAGATTCTTTTTCGTCGTATCGGGCTGCCGCTTGAGCAATTCGAATAAGAGCGAGCTGCCTTCGCGGTAGAATCCGAGGAGCACGACTTTCGCGCGCGGGTGCAGCTCGATCACGTTCCCCGAGGCCCCGGCTTCAGAGACCGTGTCTTTGAGACCGAGCTTCTCGAGCAGCGGATTCATCAAACGATAAAATGAATGCCCCTTCGGAATGACGACCGAAGAGAGCAGCGCGGTTATGACGAGCGCGAGCACGAATGCGGAGAGAATGTCGTTGCGAACGTGGCCGTACGATACGCCCAGCGCGACGAGCACGAGTGAGAACTCCGAAACTTGGCTGAGATTCAGCGCCGGTATCAGGCCGCCGCGATTGCCGTACTTCATTCCGTAGAGAACGGGGAACATGGTGAGAAAACGGCTTACGAGCACGAAACCGACGATCAGCCCGGTCAGCGCCCACACGGACGCGGTCGGATACGGAATCTGAAGCCCGAGCGCGACGAAGAATAGCGTAATGAAGAAATCGCGGAGGCTCGAAACCTTCGCCGCGATCTCGGCATGGTACGGGAACGACGCGATCGTCACTCCGGCGATGAGGCCGCCCATCTCGAGCGACAAGTGAAGCGTGCTTGCGAGCCCGCAAACCGCGCAACACCAAGCAATCGCCATGACGAGCATCAGCTCGGGGCTTTTCGCAACACGCGCGAAAACCACCGGCAGCACGAAGCGCGCCGCCAACCAGCTTGCAACCACGAGTAGCGCGCCCCGCCCGAGCGACATCGCGAGCACGCTCGCCTGAAGATCGTTGAGATTCGGCTGGATCGCCAAAAAAGTGATGGCCCAAAGATCCTGAAGAACGAGGATTCCGAGCGTGATACGGCTCGTGAGAGTGTCGATCTCCATGCGGTCGGAAAGAACTTTCACCACGATCAGCGTCGAAGAAAGCGAGCACGCGACTGCGAGATAGACGAGCTCGAAGTTTCCGCCGCCCGCTTTGTAGCCGAGTAAGCCGAAGAAACCGAATGCGAGCGCGGCGCAGCCCAGAAATTGCGTGATGCCGTTGACGGCAACGGCCTTCCCGGCTTGAAGCAATTTCGTAAGATTGATTTCAAGGCCCAAAATAAACATGAGCAGAACGAGCCCGATGGATGAAAGCGTCGAAATGCTTTCGGCGCTCTTGATCAGACCGAAACCGAGGCTTGGCCCGAGCAGAACGCCGGCCGCGAGATAAGCCAGCAGCAGCGGGGCTTTCAGGAGATACGCTGGAAGCCCGAGAGCCGCGGCGCCTATGATCGAGAGCCCGATGTCCTTGAGAAGATCAGCACCATGCATGCGTTCACCGCCTGATGTTCTTAACGGCAACCTAGACCGTAAATATGAACGAAATTTACGAATGCAGGGCGTGCCTGAATTTGATTCATCGGGTATGCCCTGCGCGATGATCTATATGCCGCAGAGCCACCAAATGCCTCCCATCGATTGGGGCGTCTACAACATCTGGATCCCTATTTTTCTTCTTACGGTCACGCTTGTCTGGCTTCTCATTCAGAGAACGCCAAAGCGCCGCTGAGAGCGGCTACGGCCAAGTCCCGACGTAGGTCTAGTTTTCGAATTCGCGCCGCGAAACAGGTTCGAGTGCCTGATTTGTGTACATAAAATGACAAATCAAACAAATGGTCGTCAAAGGAAGATGGATCCTCATGTTTGCAATTCTCTCGGCGCAACTGGTTGGTCTGCGTCCTGCGTACGCGAATGTTCCGCCTTTCCAAACTCTGCTCGATACGACGGACTCGCTGATTCCGCAATCGACAATCGGTCCAAATGCGTGCGGCCCCACGG
>DASUEL010000352.1:0-2278 GCA_036275095.1 Bdellovibrionales bacterium | reverse complement strand
TCATCATGAAAATCGATCTCGTCGGCTCCAAGCAGCGGGGGCTCGCGATGGGGCTCAATGAGTTCGCGGGCTACTTCGCCGTCGCCGGCTCGGCGCTGGCCACAGGCTATATCGCGAGCCGGTGGAGCTTGCGGCCCGAGCCTTTCTATCTGGGCTTCGCCTACGTGCTGGCCGGGCTTCTTTTGAGTGCCGTGTTCGTTCGCGAAACCAAACACCACGTCGCGGCCGAGTCGAAGGCGCATGGCCCTGGCCGCGGAGAGCTCACGGCCGGAGAGATTTTTCTCAAGACGACGTATCGCGACCGCGATCTTTCGTCGATCACGCAAGCGGGCTTCGTCAACAATCTCAATGACGGCATGGCGTGGGGGCTGTTTCCGTTGCTCTACGCGGCTTCCGGTTTGAGCCTCGAACGCATCGGCTGGCTCGCGGCGATTTACCCGGCTTCGTGGGGGCTTCTTCAGCTTTGGACGGGGCATCTCTCCGACCGGCTCGGGCGCAAGTGGCTGATCGCCTCGGGCATGTGGACACAAGCGCTCGGCATTGCGCTCATCGCGCTCACGAACGGTTTTTGGCCGTACGCGCTGGGGTCGCTGCTGCTGGGGCTCGGAACCGCGATGGTCTACCCCACGCTTCTGGCCGCGATCGGGGACGTCGCGCATCCGAAGTGGCGCGGCTCGGCCGTCGGCGTGTACCGGCTCTGGCGCGACTCGGGGTACGCGTTCGGCGCGATCATCGCGGGTGTGACCGCGGACGCCTTCGGCCTGCGCGTGGCCGTGTGGCTCGTTGCCGCGATCACGTTCGCGTCGGGCTTGTTCGTGGCCGTACGGCAGCGGGAGACCATGCCGAAGCCATTAAATTTGTAGACCTCTACACGATTTCTCTACAAATTGCTGGACCTTACTCATTTTGGTAAGACTGGCTCTTCTATGAACCTGTCCTCACCACATTCAGAAGCGAGCAGCGCCGGCAGTGAGATTGTTTCGCTCGAGGAGTTTTTCGACAACGCGGCGATCGGCCTGCATATCGTGGGCGAAGACGGAACGATTTTGCGAGCGAACAGGTTTGAGCTTACTCTTCTGGGATACGACGAAGACGAATACGTTGGGCGTCATATCGCCGAATTCCACGCGGATGAAGAGGTCATCTGCGACATTTTGAATCGACTTAAAGGCAATCAGACGATTAAGGACTATCCCGCCCGGCTCCGGTGCAAAGATGGTTCGATAAAACACGTGCTGATTACGTCCAACGTGTACTGGAAAGACGGAAAGTTCATCCATACCCGCTGTTTTACCCGTGACGTCACACCGGTTCATCAGCAGACCAAACTGCTCGAAGCCATACTCAACCGCGTGCAGGCTTGCATCGTCTTAGTCGATCCAAAAAATGGCGACGTGAAGTTCGCAAACGACGCAGCCAAAAAGATGGGTAGCGGGCTTGAACTGAACGTCAATGAGTTCTCGCCCGATTGGTTTCTGACGGACGAAGATGGAAATCTTGTTCCTCTCAACATGTACCCGCGCTGTCGAGCCGCTCGCGGCGAGCGTATCTCCGGGGTACAATATCGTTGGCACACCCCCGAGAAGATTTGGGACTTTCTGATCTACGCGGAACCGCTGCCCGCAATGCACGGGCTCCCGCCGACCGCTTTGGTGAGCTACGTCGATCTCACGGAACTCAAGCGCACCAAGGAAGCTCTCGAGCTTCGTGAAGAACAATTCAGCACGGTATTCAACTCCGCGGCAGTCGGCATGGCACAGGCCGATCCGGCGACGGGCCGCCTACTTCGCGTCAATACGCGCTTTTGCGAAATTACGGGCTACACCGCTGAAGAGCTCCGCCGGCTGAAATTTTCTGATATCACTCATCCCGACGATCGTATCGCGGATTTCGAAAACTTCAAAAAAATGGTTAGTGGCGCGGCCCCGGAATATCTGGCTGAGAAACGCTATCTGAAGAAAAACGGCGAGATCGTTTGGGTTAGTGTCAACGCCGCATTGGTGCGCGACTCAGAAGGAAATCCAAAAGTAACGGTCGCAACCATTCAAGATATTACTGGCAGAGTGCAGGCAGAGCGAAAACTGAGAGATCAGCTCACTCTCACTAAGACGATTACTGATAATGCCGCATCGTGTTTGTTCATGATGGATAAACGAGGACATCCCACCTTCATGAACCCGGCCGCGGAGAAGCTCACAGGCTACAAACTTGAAAACATCGAGGGCCGACCGTTGCATTATGCGGTTCATTACAAGAAGCCGGACGGCTCGCCCTATCC
>DASUEL010000351.1:0-2495 GCA_036275095.1 Bdellovibrionales bacterium | reverse complement strand
AAAGCAAGTTTCCGTTCGCATTCAAGCGGGCGACGCGATCTTCGCGGCTTCGGGCATGACGATCGAGTTTCCGGGCTTTCTGAAAGTTTACGAAGAGGGACGCGACGACGAAAGCGACGAAAAAGGGCAAAAACTCCCGGCGCTCAAGCAGGGCGATAAAGTGAGCTGCAAAGAGCTGACGGTGAACCAGCACGAGACGAAGCCGCCGGCGCGCTACACCGAAGCTTCGCTCGTTCAAACAATGGAGCGCGAAGGCATCGGGCGCCCGTCAACGTACGCGCCGACCATCAGCACGATCATCGATCGCGGTTATGTGCGAAAAGTCGGTCCGGCGCTCGCGCCGACTTTCACGGCGCTCGTCGTGAACAAGCTTTTGAGCCAGTACTTGCCTCAATACGTCGATATGAGTTTCACGTCGAAAATGGAAGACTCGCTCGACGAAATCGCGAGCGGCGAGCTCGATCAGGTCGAGTATCTGAAAACCGTCTACTCGGGCAAAAACGGCCTCGAAGCTCAAGTTAAGAAACAAGAGAAGTCGATCGATCCCAATGAGGCGCGCTCGATTAAATTCGAAGCGCTGCCGGGCTACGATATTCGCGTCGGCCGCTATGGCGCTTACATCTGCCGCCAAGACAAAAAGAGCAAAGAAGAAGTCTGTGCCTCGCTGCCCGAGGGCCAAGCTCCCGCGGACGTGACCGTTCCCGAGGTTGAAAAGCTGATCGAACAGAAGATTCATGGCGCCGATGCCATGGGCAAGGACCCGAAAACCGGAAAGCCGATTTACGTTTTGACCGGCCGCTTCGGACCGTACGTTCAGCTCGGTGACGTCGGTAACGAGAAAGAAAAAGTAAAACGCGTTTCGATTCCGCCGCACATTCAGCCTGACCAAGTCGATATGAAGATCGCGCTCGAGCTTTTGGCATTGCCCAAGCTTCTGGGCACCCATCCGGGAACGGGTAAGGAAATCAAAGTGGGCCTCGGGCGGTTCGGGCCGTTCGTGGTTTGCGACGGCGATTACCGATCAATCCCCAAGACAGAGAATTTTCTCGATTGCACGTTTGAGCGTGCCATGGAGCTGCTCTCCCAGCCCAAGAAGGGCCGCGGACGGGCTTCGGCTCTGAAGGAGCTCGGTGCGCATCCGCAAGACGGTGAAAAGGTTAGCGTTTTCAACGGCAAATACGGTCCTTACATAAAATGGGGGAAGACCAACGTTTCGCTTCCAGAAGACCAAAAACCTGAAACCGTTACGCTTGCCCAGGCCCTGAAGCTCATTGAAACCAAGACGGGCGGCGATAAAAAGAAGCCTAAAGGGAAAGCCCGCCAGGTTGCCGCCAACGGTTGACTTAGTGCGCCAAACACCTTAAATTACTGGCGCAATGAGCAATGAAGGCCGCTCTTCTGAATCGCCTACCGCGGGCCTGAGCCAGATGGAATTGCCCATCGAGCGCAAGCCTGAACCCGACCGCAACCATGCAAAAGGCGGCCGCAGCTTCTATTTTTTCGATTTCGATGACAACGTCGCCTTTCTCTCGACCTCGATCTTCCTATTTGAAAAAGGCACGGGCCGCGAGCTCGCCGTTTCAACCGGCGAGTTCGCGCAGTGGGGCCGCCATGTCGGCAAGCGCGGGCCGTTCGCCGATTTCGAAGTTCGCTATGACGACCAGACCGGAAGTTTCCGCAGGTTTCGCGATCATTCGAACGAAGCCATCGAGCGATTCTTGAGAAGCGCGCAGCCGTTCATTGAGGATCTCGCCAACGCGCTCGGCACTCCTGACTTCCACTGGAAGGGGCCGTCGTGGTCGTGCTTCTACCACGCCTCCTTCAATCAGCGCCCGATCTCGGTCATCACGGCGAGGGGCCATCATCCCGAGACGATCAAGAAGGGTATCGACCTTTTCGTCGAGCACGGACACATCCCGCAGCCTCCGAACTATCTCGCGATCTTTCCAGTCAGCCACATCGGCACGCGGCGCGAGCTCGGGGATCAAAGCGCTTCGTGGAGTGTCGCATCCTTGAAGCAGGCGGCGATTCGTGCGTCGGTTCAGCGCGCGTTCGAGGTCTACGGTCAGAATCCACACCATCGCTTCGGCATGTCCGACGATGACCCGCACAACTTGGAGCTGATCACCGAGGAGATGACTCGCCTGAAGTCGGACTTTCCGGAGAACTCGTTTTTCATCATCGAAACCGTCGGGAACAAGTACTTCAAGAAAGAAGTTTTCAAGGACCACGTTCGGACCCAAGCCTTGGAACCGGCCAGCCAGCTCAGCCTTTTCTGAAATCCGTTGCATTCTAAGACAGCCGACGGCCCCCAAGTCTAGACTGGGCCCGACTATTGCGCCGCAAAATTAAAAGCGGTTCTGGTTTTTACCCGAGCGGGTGTAGAATCAATGCAAGACCGTAGAATAACGCCAGTTTTCTAATTAAAAGGAACTCAAGTGAAGACGACCTCAATCAAACTTCTCGCGTTTGCCTTTGGTATTTTGATCTCGGCT
>DASUEL010000350.1:0-3188 GCA_036275095.1 Bdellovibrionales bacterium | reverse complement strand
CGTGCGGTTCACGTAAACAAGCGACTGATTAATGAGGTTCTACGATGAGGATTAGTTTTTTCATTGCGTTGCTTTTTATTTGGGGTCCCGCGAGCGCCCGGCCGCATCCGCCCGTTGCCATTGAGCTGGGTCTCGGTTTCTCTCACTCGTGCGCGCGGTTCGCCGACGGCAACGTCAAATGTTGGGGCGACGGACATGATGGACAACATGGGCATGAGTCACCAGAAGTATTAGGTGATGCGCCGAACGAAGTCGGTGTCGCGCTCGCAGACGTCAACTTTGGAGGAAGGTCGAATACGGCCAGCTTAGCCAGCGGAGGTATGTCAACGTGCGCGTTATTGGAGGATGGGGCGCTGAAGTGCTGGGGCTTCAATCGCTATGGTGAGTTGGCGATCGGAACTTCAGGTACGGTAGGAAACGCGCCAAACCAGATGGGAAACTTTTTGAGACCGGCTCGCCTCGGGGCTTCCGAGGCAATTCGTCAAGTGAGCGCGGGCTCTTTTTACGCCTGTGCGCTCTTTGAAAGCCGACGAGTAAAATGCTGGGGACAAAACAATGCGGGCAAGCTTGGATACGGCGACGATGCCGACCGGGGAAACACGCCTGAGACATTGGACGATAAGATACCGTTCGTTGATCTCGGAGACGAATCGACGCCGGTCAAAATTGCGGTGGGGGCTAATCATACCTGTGCACTTTTTGAAAACGGCCGTATGAAGTGCTGGGGCTACGGGGGCACTGGGGAGCTTGGGTACGGAGACCGGGCCGCGCGTGGGGATGATCCCGGCGAGATGGGAAACAACCTTCCGTTTGTTAATCTTGGAACAAATGAGCGCGTGGTTCAAGTTTCGATCGGCTACTCGTTCACGTGTGCCTTACTCGAAAGCCGACGCGTGAAGTGTTGGGGTCTCAATGAAGTCGGACAACTCGGGCTTGGTGATACCAAAACGAGGGGTGACGACCCGGATGAAATGGGCGATAGGCTTCCGTTTGTCGACCTCGGCACAGGAATGATCGCCATTGGCATCGCCTCTGGCGGGAGCCACACGTGCGCGAAACTTCTCAATGGTACGTTGAAGTGCTGGGGCTTCAATCGGTCGGGACAGCTTGGTTACGATGATACGGTTAACCGCGGCGACGACCCCGGTGAGATGGGCGACCTCTTGGAGCCCGTGTATCTGGGCCGTAATGTCCGTGCCGAAAGCTTCGAGCTCGGGTCAAGCCATACGTGCGCGGTCTTACATTCAATGGGGCAGTACAGAGGCGTCAAATGCTGGGGCGAAAACTCTTTGGGGCAGCTTGGGCTCGGCCATAGTACCAATATGGGCGATAAAGTAGGCGACATGCGGGAGCTGCCGTTCATCGAATTCGGCAACTAACGGCGGATTTTAATTTGTAGGCAAAGGCTCTCGCGCACCTCAAATAAAAAAGGCCCGCGTTTTCGCGCGGGCCCTTTTTGGAGGGTAAATAACGGAGAGGACTAGCGGACCAAAGCTTTCGCTCTCGCGACGGCGGCCGCGAGATTGAGCGTTCCGCCCGAGGCGACTTTGCCTTTCAGCGTGTCGGCTTTCGTAACGGTGCCCATCAGAATCTCTTTCACTTCTTTGTATGTAAGCTTCGGGTTGACCGAGTAGATCAAGCCAACGGCGCCGGCGACATGAGGTGCCGCCATCGAGGTTCCGCTCAGCGTGCAGAACCACTTACTCTCGCAGTACAGCGTTTGGTACATCGGATTGAACGCGCTGTAGATGCGGTCACCCGGTGCAGCGAGATGCGTGGTGGTGACGCCGTAATTCGAGAACGTCGCAAGCGGCATGTTCTTGCCGCCGGTGATGGCCGCCACGGTGATCAGGTTGTCGTTCGTGTACGCGGCGGGGTACTGCTTTTTAACCTCGAGATTCCAGTTGTCATTGCCCGCGGCCGCGACGACGAGCGTGCCCTTGCTTTTCGCGTACTCGATGGCGTCGTACATCGCTTGGTTCGGCTCGTCGCCGCCCCAGCTGCAGTTCACGACTTTCGCGCCGTTGTTCGCGGCGTAGATGATCGTGCCGATGCCGCCTTCGTCGGTTCCGTAGCCGCTCTTACCGATGAACTTCACGTTCATGATTTTGACGTTCCAGGCTACGCCCGCGACGCCCTGTTTGTCGCCGCCTCTGGCGCCGATCGTTCCGGCCACGTGAGTGCCATGGTAGTGGTCGTCGATCGGGTTGTTGTTGTTCGTCTCGAAGTTCCAGCCGGAGTGGTCGTCAACGAAGCCGTTGCCGTCATCGTCGATTTTGTTCTTTGATTTATCCTTGCCGTTGGCGTCCAAGCCGGTTTCGCCGGCGTTCGTCCAGATGTTTTTCTGGAGATCCATGTGGCCGTGATAGACGCCAGTATCGGAAACGGCGACCACGATTGAGGGGTCACCCGTCGAGAGTCTCCATGCCGGGGCCGCGTTGATGGAGCGCATACCCCAGAGCGAGCCCATCTCCTTTTCGTAGATGTCCTTCGAGGCAAAGGCTTTGCGGTAATAGTTCGGAACGACGTACTCGACCAGATCGGCTTGGGCCGTGAGCTTGTCGTTCAACTGTGGCGTCGTGTTCGCCACGACGATGTTGATCTCGGGAATCGTGTTGGTGACCTGAACGCCGAGGTGCGAGAGCGCGCTGAGCGAGCGGCTGGTCACGGGTTTCTTCAATTTGATGAGATAGCCCTTGTGGGGAGCCTGAGCGGCGTGGGCCCCAGAGGCGAGCGCCAGCGAAACGAAGAGAGACGCGATACTGATTTTCATTATGAACCCTCCCTGGTTCTTGGTTTTTGATGTCGCTGGATCTGCGGCTGCGAACCCGGCGCATATGGTTTCAAAAAAATCGTAACACTCGACTAGCCTCGGCCGTCAAAAGTCCGGCACGACTTCGGTACTAAATTGGCCGTTGGTCCCGCGCCGTTTCGGCTCTTGCACAGCTTAACCAAATCAAATTAGTTTTCTTCTTCGCCTTAGGTCTAGAGCGCTTTTGGCGCTGGACTCGACCTTTATACTGAAGTGGCCGGCACGCGCCCGAAGCGCGTGTTGCCGGCATTTCCGCCGCCGGACTGTCTAAGAAGTTGAGGGCTGAGGAGCCCAAATCGTCAGTGACGAATTCCGTCCTCATTTAATGAGCTATAGGGCTTTAAGATCCCGTTTTCCTGGCACTGTATTTGACCTA
>DASUEL010000349.1:0-3582 GCA_036275095.1 Bdellovibrionales bacterium | reverse complement strand
GCGCGCGGCGGGCAGAAGCCCGAACGCGGGAAGCGTGCCCGCGCCGAACGCGCCCATGAAGGCCGCGCCCCAAAGCGGGCTTTCAGTCAGCGCCGCGCCCGCGAGGAACGTGTAGAGCCACGCGCAGGGCAAGAGCGGAGTGAGTAGACCGAGAGCGAGACTGCGTACTCGCGCGTCTTTGAGGCGAAACGCATGCGCCCAGGCGCGATTCAAAAATTTGAAAGCCAGTCCATGCCGGCCTAATCCCCCGCGAATCGTGCTCACGCCGATCGCGAGCAAGGTCAATGCGAAAACGAGACCGGCCGCGAGCGCGAACGCGGGGTTTTGAACTCGCTCGAGCAGCGATTCGCCGAGGGCGCCCGCCGCGGCTCCAAGCGCCACGTATGCAAAGAGGCGGCCGGCGTGATAGTGCCCCGCGCGCGGCGCCGCCGCTTGCTGGATGGGGCCGCACATGCCGGCGCAGTGAAGGCTGCCGAGGAGGCTCGCCGTGAAGACGGTCGCGGGAATCGCCGCGGGGGCGAGGTTCTCGAAGGTCTCGAGGCCGGTCATCGCCCGCCCCCATTCTCGGAGCCGCCATTGGGCCCGATGAGCCGCAGTTCGATCGACTGTTGCGGCTCCTGAGCGGCGTCGCTGTTCACGAGCAGCTCGGCTCTGAGCCCCGGCGTGGAGGCCGCGCGCGGGTATTGAACGAAGACATCGATGCGCTCGGATGTTCCCTGCGCGACCCGGTAAACGGGGAGCGCGGTGACGAGCTTCACGCCTTCGACGCCTGAAGCGGCGAACGTCAGTGTTTTGGGCGTTGCGCCTTGATTGCGAATGTCGACTTTGAAGTGATTGATGACCGTCTCGCCGCCAGTTTCATTCGTCACCACTTGGTACGGAGTTTCGACGGCGCGAAGAGCGGTGATTTTCAGCTCGCGGCGCGCGGCCAGTGAGACGGCCAGTGCGGTCATGCTGACGAGCGCAAAGAGGGTGAGCACGAGCGGCTTCGGCGCGCGCCAGCCCGCGAACGGAGAGACCTGCGTGCGTTTCTGCAGCTCGCGATCGCTCGCGTAGCGAATCAGGCCAGGTGCCTTCTTCGTTTTCGCCATCACATCGTCGCAGGCATCCATGCACGCCGTACAGCCGATGCACTCGAGTTGCTGGCTCCCCCGGCGGATATCGACGCCGGTCGGGCAGGCCTTCACGCATCTGAGGCAGCTCACGCAGTCGCCCTCGTTTTGCCCTTTGACGAAGTTCACGGAGCCGCGCCTCGGCTCGCCGCGATTGAAGTCGTAGGCGACAGTCAGGGTCTTCACGTCGGTGAAGAGTGATTGGATTTTTCCGTAGGGACACATGATGATGCAGAACTGCTCGCGGAACCAGCCGAAGTTGAAAAGCACGCAGGCGGTGAGGACGGCCATCATCAAGAACGTCGACCAGTTCTCGCGCGGCGAGGAGCGCACCATCTCGGCCAGGCGCTCAACGCCGACGAAATAAGCGAGCAGGCTGTGCGCGAGAATCATCGACAGCGCCGTGAAGGCCGACCATTTGGCCGCGCGCAAGAAGAGTTTCCGTTTCGTCCAAGGCGCGCGGTCTAGCTCGCGCCGGCTGAGATAACTTCCCTCGATCCACGTTTCGACTTGGCGAAAAACCCGCTCGATGAACACGGTCTGCGGGCAGGCCCAGCCGCACCAAACGCGGCCCCAGACCGTCGTGACCGCCGCGATCGAGAACGCGAAGGATGCGAATAGCAGGAGCAACAGCGGGGCATCGTGCGCCCACAGGCCGATTCCGAAAAACGTGAACCGCCTCGACGGAATGTCGATCAGAATCGACTGCAGCCCGTTGATTTTGATCCAGGGAAGAACGAGAAAGATGACCAACAGCACGGCCTGGAGCCGCACACGGCGCGCCTTCCACCGGCCGCTGACCGCGGCCGGATGAATCGAAACCCTGCGCCCGGCCTTGTCGAGGCTCGCGAGGCTTTCGAGCGGCAGTTCGCCTGAGTTGGTCACGTTGGTCCTCATTGCTTCTGCGCCGTCTTTCTGACCGCGCCTTGAGGCGCTTTCGGGTTCGCGGGCTTTGTTCCTTGAAGCGACAAAACGTACGCGGACACTTGCTTGAGCTCGTCGGGCGTGATGACCGGCCCCCACGGCGGCATGCCCTTGGCGGGCACGCCGTCGCGGATGATTTCAACGAGCGATTTTGGGGTTCCGTCGCCGTTGAGCCAGTACTCATCCGTCAAATTGGGCCCGATCACGCCTTGTCCCTCGGCGCCGTGGCAGGCGGCGCACTTCGCGACGTACACGTCTTTGCCCTTCGCCGCGATCTGCGCGTCGGTCAGGGCCGCGGCCATCGCCTCGGCGGGCGTCTCGTCTTTCGGGGCCGCGGCGCGCTTGGCCTCGATCTCGACCATCGCGGCCTTGAACTCGTCGCTCGGGCTTTGGCCGCCGAAGAAGTGATAGTACGGGATGTAGAACGCCGAAAACACGATCGTGATGTAGAACGTGAAGAGCCACCATTTCGGGAGCGGATTGTCGAGCTCCTGGATCCCGTCGTAGTCGTGATCGGCCATCAGGTTTTTGTCGAGTTCATTGTCACTCATTTTCCTCTCCTTCGAGCGGCATCAGGCTCAGCTGGTCGAAGCGGTTGCGGGTCGAGCGCAGGCTCGACCAAATCACCATGCTCACGAAAAACGCGAAGAACATCACGAGCGGGACAAGCGCCAGCTCGGGCCACGGAAATTGTGTCAGCGCCAAGGCTTTCATTGGCCACCTCCGGCTTGCTTCTGGGTCGCGGCGTTCGGGGCGTTGCCGAGCCGCTGCAGATACGCGATGAGTGCTACGATCTCTTTGTCGGCGAGCTTTTTCGGGGCGCCTTGCTCCTCAAGGCCCGCGGCGATCTTCTCGGCTTGGTGCATGGCCTCCTCCCCGGCGAATTGAACCTGCAGATCATTATACGGAACGCCGAGGCTCTGCATGACCGCGAATTTCTTCGACAGTGACGCGAAGTCGGTCTTGTTTTTCAGTAGCCATGAGTAGGCCGGCATGATCGAGCCTGCGACCACTTCGCGCGGGTCATCCATGTGCCGCAAGTGCCACAGATCGGGATACTTGCCCCCGACGCGCGCGAGATCGGGCCCCGTGCGCTTCGAGCCCCACTGAAACGGCCGGTCATACATGGAGTCTTCAAGCGTTGACGGGTCACCGTAACGTAATTTCTCGGAGACCATCGGGCGAATCATCTGCGAGTGGCAAGTGTAACAGCCCTCGCGCACGTACACGTCGCGGCCCGCGAGCTCGAGCGGGGTATAGGGTACGGCCCTGTTGTTGGCCGCAACGTAGGTGTGCGCCATCAGTGTAGGCACGATCTCGATGACGGATCCCACGAGAATCGCGAGCACCGTCAATACGGTGAACGCGACGGTCGCGCCTTCAAGTTTCCGATGGCGGGTTTCGTGGCCGTGGCTCGCGGCTATTTTCGCGGCCGCGACTCGGTCGGGCGCGGAAGCTGGCGCATTGGCAATCGTCTTCCAGACGTTGACGATCATGATGATGAAGCCCGCGAGAAACATCGTGCCGCCGATCGCGCGCACCCAGT
>DASUEL010000348.1:0-3444 GCA_036275095.1 Bdellovibrionales bacterium | reverse complement strand
GATGCCGGCGCTCTCGAGCGCACCGCGCCCGCGAACGCCGCCGCGGCTCAGGCCGCCGAAGCCGCTCTCGCGGGGGCAAAGCCAGCGGCGGCGCCTCCGCCCGCCATCGTGAAATCAGCCGAGGGCGGCGTGCGCAGAGTGGTCACTCAGGCGCCGCCGCGAGCGGCGATTCCACGTGAGGTTCTGATCGTCGCCAGCAAAACGAAAGACTACATCCGCTTGCGGTCCGAGATGAACACTTCGGCCTCGGTGATGGACGTGCTTTCCGATATCGTGCGCGAGCTCTGTGACAAGGCCATCGACCGCGCCCGCGAAGAGGGCCGCAAGACCGTGCTCGATCGCGACTTCCTGCCCAAAACGGACTGACGTTCCGGCGGCCAGCAAGCTCCACGATGGAAGACTTCGAGCGTGCCTTGGATCCGCAAAAATGGCGGCTACATCGGCCACTATTCCCATCCAAGCTTCACTCAGGGTGAAATCATCCCGCTCGATTTTCGCGGCCGATAACGGCAGAGGGGCGCACAAGCTCCTAGTTCGTCCTACAAGGTCCAGGCGCACCTGGACCTTAGTCTGAATGCGCGACGGGTTCGGCGAGCGCCGAACCCTTTCTCCGAACTGGACCCAGGTCTAGAGTGCTCCGCAGCTTGGCCTTTTCGCTCGCCTTTCATCCAGCCCCCCGACTTTAATCTTAGTTGTTCCAACGGACATGGAGCAAATAAACGGTTCGCCGGGTTCGCACGCAGCGAACGCACAAACGCAGGGAGGCATTCGATGATCGCAAGGGGAGTAGGGCTTTTAACTGTACTTTGGTTGGTAGCGGCCGGGACCAACGCCTGGGCCGCCTGGCATGACCTCGGAACGACTCGCGGGAAAACCGAGCCCGTTTGGGAAGTCGTTTCCAGTGACGCCCAGCTGACGCTCGTGAAAGTCACGTTGGCGGGTTTCGAATCGAAGACGATAAAAATCAACGGCCAGGATTTCGTTCAGCTTCAGGTTCCGGGCTTTTCGCTCACCGACGACAAAGGCCTTCCCGAGCTCCCGCGCGCGAACCGCAACTTCGTGGTTCCGGCCACGGCCACCGACGTGCGCCTCGAAGTCGACCGCGTCGTCACGCAAGAATTCGACCTCGGCGCCGTCGCTCCGAGCAAGGGCGCGATCGAGCGCTCGCAAAACCCCGAGACGGTTCCGTACACCTTCGCGAGCTTCTATCGCGCTTCGGGATTGTATCCGTCTGAAAACGTATCGGCCGGAAACCTCTTCATCTTCCGCGACACCAAAGGCGTGAACGTGGCCGTGCGCCCGTTCCAATACGATGCCGCCTCCAAGCGTCTCATCGTCGCAAAAGAGATCACCTTCGCGCTGCGCACGTTCGGCGCGCGCAACGCCCAGCTCTTCCGGCACGTTTCGCGTGATGGAACGGTCGAGCTCGATGCGGGCTTCGAAAGCATGTACCGCAAGTTTTATCTGAACGCGGGCCATCTCGAAGCCGACTTCAAGCCGGTGAAAAACCGCATGACCGACACGGGCAAGCTGCTCGTCATTTATAAAGACGAGCTGTTCTGCGGCCTCCAGCAGTTCATCAACTGGAAGATTCAGAAGGGCATGGACGTCGTGGCCATGCCGATGAGCAAAGTCGGCACGGGTTACACGGCCGTCAAAAATGCCATCATCGCCGACTATAAAGCGCGCAGGACGTCTTACGTGCATTTTATCGGAGACGCCGAGCACGTTCCGTTTCACCCGGGCAAGTCGGGCAACGCGAATCGCGCTGAAGCCGATCCGCTTTATGGCGTGATTGAAGGCAACGATGCGTACCCCGAGCTGATCGTTTCGCGCTTCTCGGCGAAGAACTGCGACGGCGTGAACACGCAAATCGCGAAGTCCCTGAACTACGAAATGAGCCCCGAAGTTAACGGTGCCTGGTACTCGAAGGGCGTCAACATCGCGAGCAACGAAGGCAGCCCGACCGATAAAGAGCGCGCCGAGTGGCTCAAGCGCATGATGCGCGACTCGTACTATCAAGTGGTCGACAGCTTCTACGATCCGAGCGCCTCGAAGGCGAATCTGATCAAGTCCCTCAACGAAGGGCGCGGCTTCATCAACTACATCGGTCACGGCAGCGAGACGATGTGGGTGACCACTGGCTTCTCGAACAATGACATCACCGCGCTCAACAACTCGATGCGCCTTCCGTTCATCGTGTCGGTTGCGTGCGTGAACGGCGCCTTCGCGGGCGGCGTAGAAAGCTTCGGCGAGCGCTGGCTGCTCGCGGGTACACCCGCCGCTCCCAAGGGCGCGGTTGCCGTGTTCGCGTCTTCGACGAACCAAAGCTGGGTTCCGCCGACAGTCGGCCAGTACGAGATCACCCGCTTGCTCGCGAAAAACGAGATGACCACGGTCGGAATGCTCTTCGCTCACGGCGCGGTTGCCGTGCTTGAAGACGCCTCCAGCACCGCCAACCAGACATTCGAGACCTGGCACATCTTCGGCGACGCCACCGTGCAGGTTCGAACTCTGGCGCCCGCGCAGATCAACGCCGAGCTACCGGGCCAGCTGATCGGTGAGCGCGCGAACAACGCATACATGGTGAAGGTGAAAGAACCCGGCATCACAGTGGCTCTGAGCTTCAACGGTCAGCTCCTCGGAAGCGCCATCTCCGACAAAACCGGAATGGCGAAAGTCGGCCTTCAGAATCTCCCGCAGACGGGAACGAAGGCGATGCTCACCATGACGGGCTTCAACAAAATGCCCAAAATGGTTGAAGTGGTATTGAAGTAAATTAGGCTCATGTGGGCTCGCGGGTTAAACCGCGGGCTCTTTCTCCCTGGCTTGTGCGTTTCTCTTTCTTGCAGGGGCGGGCGCAAAATGGCCCGCCCCGACCTTTTTGTCGCACTACCTATGTCGCGGTTTTCGGATGCCGCGTAGACCCTGACTTTCACGATTTTTAAAATCAGAGAATGCGATGGAGTGGTGTGTTCGCGAGTCTCGCGTTGGTGGCGTTCGCGGCGGCGTTGTGGCCGAAGCAAACGGACGAGTCCGTGCGACCTGCACGCTCGCACTCGGCCGAGAGCGGGCTCGAATGGCCCGAACGTACGTCTTTTCAAGCGGCCTGGCGCGCGGGACGCCTGGAGCCTCGCAAACCCGATCAGCGCTTGCCCTATTTCAGCGGCCGCGCTCTCGTGCCTGTTGCGGATGAAAGCGCGAAAGATCTCGTCCGAATTCCCAAACTCGTATTGATCGATCAGCATGGCCGTGCTCGCAATGAGAAGCTCTTCAAGGGCCGGCCCACGGTGCTCGCGTTTTTCTCCACGACGTGCACGGGTTCATGCCCCAACGCGCTTGATGCGCTCAAGCGGCTCGAAGAATCGTTGCGCGACCCGCGCGAGATGCAGTTCGTGGGCGTGACGGCCGATCCGCTGCATGACTCGCCTGATACGCTACGTC
>DASUEL010000347.1:0-8219 GCA_036275095.1 Bdellovibrionales bacterium | reverse complement strand
TCGGTCAGTCCATGAACCGGGTGCGTCTTCAGCTTCAGGGTGACGCGAGTCCCCTGAATTCCGATGTCGGGATAGTGATGGCTCATCTGCGCGATGAGGCTGATCTCATCGACAAACTCGACGGCTTCTTTGAAAGACGCGAAATTGTAGATGCGGATAATTTCACCGTTGCAGGTCGGGAGCCATCCGGGACAATGTCCCAGCCAAATCTCCATGTCCTCACTTCTAATGATGGATGTGTACATGAAGCCCTCCTCTATTTTTTAGGGTAGGCCTGGATGGTGTCGCGCATGCGGCGACATCATGAAGAAAGTGTCACTATTCAGATAAAAATACCCAGAGCTTGGGCCAGCTTCACCCAGCGATGCTCGGGATGCACGAGGTTCGCGGGCTTCATCAAGTCGGTGATCGGCGCGCGCTGGATGCGCCCCTGCCGGTACACCACGGCTTGGCCCCAAGCGCGGTCGTTCACCATGCGCGCGACTTCGACGCCCATGGTGGCGGTGAGAAATCGATCGGTGGTCGTCGGCGAACGGCTCCGCTGAAGATGACCGAGAACGACATGCCGGCTTTCCCAGCCGAGCTGGGCCTCGATCCATCGCGCGAGTAGCTGGGCGATACCGCCATAACGCTCGGTCTGCGGACTGCCTTTCACGACGTGCGCGATTTGCGCCTGACCGCCGGCCGAGTGCGCGCCTTCAGAGACGGCGATGATGAGGCCGCGCTTGCCGGCCGATTTCTTTTCGCGGAGATACTCGAGTAGCTTGGTCTCGTCGTAGGGCCGCTCCGGAATCAAAATGGCGTCGGCATAGCTCGCGAGACCTCCGCCGAGACAGATCCAGCCGGTCGTACGGCCCATCGTCTCGACCACGATCACGCGGTGGTGCGCGTTCGCCGTGTAGCGAAGCGCATCGACGCTCTCGGCGACGACGGAACAGGCCGTATCATAACCGAACGTGATTTCGGTTCCCGACAAGTCGTTGTCGATGGTTTTCGGCACGCCGATGAGCGGGATTCGCGATTCGAAGGCTTTGAGACCCGCGAACGTGCCGTCGCCCCCGGCCGCAATGAGACCGTCGAGCTTGAGCTTTTCATATTGGTTGAGAAACTCGGCTTCGCGGCCCTTTGTCCCGGTTTTGTTGCTGGTCCCCAAAAGAGTCCCGGCAAAAGAGTGAGCGCCGTCGACGACCGACTCCGTCAAAGCGAGGGTTCGCTGGCCGAAAATCCCTTCGAAGCCGTCGTGAATACCCACGACTTCGTGGCCCATCTTAAGAAGCGTCTTACAGCTGGCCTCGATGATTCCATTGAGCCCGGGAGCGTCGCCACCGCCGGTCATTAACCCTATGCGCATATTTCAAGATTTAACCGCCGCTCGCCGACATTTGCAAGGTACATTGAAGATGGAGACTCACTCACATGCATTGGCTTTACCTCGCGGCCGCGTTACTCTCGGCCGGAATGCCCACCTCGCTCGCCGCCCCGAACTCGAAGCCAGTTCCCGCCGTCGAAGTTCACGGCCATCGTGGAGCCCGCGCGCGGTTTCCCGAAAACACGCTGCCGGCCTTCAATCATGCGATCGAGGCCGGCGCGCATTACCTCGAGCTCGACCTGGTCGTCACGAAAGACCGCCGCTTGGTCGTGAGCCACGATTTGCAGCTCAACCCGGAGATTTGTCTCGGGCCCGGCGGCTCGCGGATGGCCTCACCTCCCCTGGTGTTTTCGCTGACGGCTGACGAGCTGAGGGCCTACGATTGCGGAGCCCTCAAGAACTCGAAATTTCCACACCAGAAAACGATTCCCGGAACGCGCGTTCCCACGTTCGACGAAGTGCTCGATCTCGTCGAACGGCATCCGTCGCCGCACGCGAAGAACGTCAGACTGAATATCGAAACCAAAATTTCGCCCGAGCACCCCGATGCGACCGTTCAGCCCGCCGAGTTCGCGAAGCTATTGATCGAAGCGCTTCGCCGCCGCGGGTTTCTCGAGCGCGCGGTGATACAGTCGTTCGACTACCGCACGCTTCGCGAGGCGCGAAAGCTGGAGCCAAAAGTGAAAATTGCCGCTCTGACCGACGATCTGATGGAAGATCTCGTCAAGACGGCCCGGGAGCTGAACGCCGACTTCGTGTCACCGCGCTGGACGCTGGTGAAATTCAAAACCGTGGAGAAGCTTCATGCAATCGGCGTAAAAGTCGTGCCCTGGACGGTCAACGACCGGCTGAGCTGGGCCGAGGTGATTTCAATGAAAGTCGACGGAATCATTACTGATGATCCCGAGGCCTTGCTGAAATTCCTGAAGCCTTGACGTTTTTCTCGGCGGCCTCATATTGAATGACGCCACGGAGGTCTCACGTTTTGCAGTCAAATACCGCTCCGGTCTATGAGGCCCACACCTACGTCAAAGACACTTTGCTTTCGCGAAAGCCCCGCAAAGAAAACACGATCATCGCATTCATCGCGGTCGGCGTGCTGGTTTTGCTATCGGTCGTGAGCTGGAGCGGGCTTTGGGGGCTTGCCCCATGGCTTTCGGCCTCGCGCGAGCAGGTCTTCGCCGCTGGCGAGTATTGGAGGCTCTTTACAGCGCTCGGCGTGCACGGCGATATCGGGCACCTGCTTTCGAACGCCCTCGGGTTCGGGCTCTTCGCGTACCTGCTTTACGACTACTTCGGTTTTTCGGTGTTTCCCGCGGCGGCCGTTGTGCTCGGCGCGCTCGTTCACGCCCTGACTCTGATGACTTACAAGCCCGAAGTGCGCCTGATCGGAGCTTCGGGAATGGTGTATCTCATGGTCGGGTTCTGGCTCGTGCAGTATCTGCTGATCGAACGAAGGCTGAAACTCTCGAATCGCGCGATCCGCTGCATGGGGTTCGCGCTCGCCGCCATGATGCCCTCAACGTTCGAACAAACCGTGAGCTATCGCGCCCACGCCATCGGTTTCGCCGTCGGCGCCGTGTTCGGCCTCATCTATTTCGTATTACATCGCAAACGCATACGCTCGCATGAGACGACCGCGACCGAGCTCGTCGAGGTCGACCCGCCGGCCGAACACCCCGCGACCGAAGAAGCGCTCGACGAGCTGGAGCGCAAGCTCGATATGGCGCTGGACCCGAATGTAGATCCCGACCTGGAACCCATCGACGATCCCCTCGACACCGATGACGAGCCCGGCCGGGCCCCTCGGCGCCGTACGCGAGGACCACGCGGCGGCGGAACCGTTTAGTTAACTACAAATTTCGGAAAACACGCTCCAAACTGGCTGCGGCAAACTGGGCCGCATGAACTTAACTGCGACGAAAACCATCCTTAAAGAAACATTCAGCGAATGGTCCAATGACAAGGCTCCGAAGCTCGCCGCTTCGCTCGCCTTTTACACGATGCTGGCGCTCGCTCCGCTCTTGGTGCTGGTAACCGGAATCATGGGCCTCGTGTTCGGCGACGAAGCGGCACGCGGGCAAGTGGTCGAGCAATTCGACCACCTGATCGGAAAACAAGGCGCCGAAGCCGTTCAGACCATGATTCAAAACGCAAGCCAAGGCAATGGCGAGATTTGGGCGACGATCTTCGGCGGCATCATGCTGGTGTTCGGCGCCACGGCGGTTTTTGTCGAGCTTCAAGACTCGATGAACACGATCTGGGGCGTGAAGCCGAAGCAATCAGGGCTGAAGGGCCTCATCAAAGGGCGGCTCGCTTCACTCACCCTCATCATCGGCGTCGGCTTTTTGTTGATGGTCTCGCTGGTTTTGAGCGCGGCGCTCGCGGGAGTCGCGAAGTACATGGGACACCTGCTTCCGGGCATGGATTTTCTCTGGCAGGCTTTGCACTTCGCCGTTTCGATCGGAGTGCTGACGCTCCTGTTTGCCATGATCTTCAAAGTTCTGCCCGATGCGAAAGTTCCTTGGCGTGAAGTGTGGGTGGGCGCGGGCGTGACCGCCCTATTGTTTACAATCGGCAAATTCGCGATCGGCTTCTACCTGGGACAAAGCAGTGCCGTCTCGGTACATGGAGCGGCCGGCTCCCTCGCCATCGTGCTCTTGTGGGTGTATTACGCGGCTCAGATCTTGTTTTTGGGCGCGGAGTTCACACAGGTTCATGCGCACCACTATGGAAGCCGCATCGAGCCCGCGGCCTCCGCCGTGAAAATCGAAACGCGGCAAGAGGTCGTCGATGAAGGGCGCCCGGCAGTCCGGCGCGCCTGAGCTCACACCAGCGAAATGGGATCGCCGACGTTCACGACGCCATCGTCGATGACCGAGGCGTACACTCCGGCATTTCCTCCGTACTTTTGCCCGACGTGCTTGAGAATCTGCGGGCTGGACTGCGCCGTTCGTGGGTCGAGGGTTATCACCACGCACCGTTTATTGCGTTTCGAAACATGAACGCGAACTTTGTCGCCGATTTGAATGGTGCGGCCCAAGAGCGTTTCTTCGAAAAACGGGCCGGGCTCGCGCCACTTGACGTAGAAATTCGCGCGAAAACGGGTGTGATCCAAAGGCATCTGTACCTCGCGTTCGAGCTGCTCCAGGCTCGAGAGCCCCAAAATCGATACCGGCCGGGCATCGTGCATGCCGCCTTCCGAAAACCGCAGCTTCAGTTTGCGTCCCCAGCGGGCTTCAAGAGCGGGCACGAAGGCGGGGCTTTCGGCTGCTTGGACCGTGCCGTCGGGAAACGTGATTTCAACCCTGTAATTGGATTCAGCGGGGTATTTGACCTCGGGTGGAGGCGGATCTAAGAGCTTGGGCTCGAATAAGACCATTTCAGGAACGAGTCGCGAGGTGATCCACGGGAAATTCGACGTGCTGCCGGCGTCGGTCAGCGCATACACACGGTCACCGGTCAAACCGCTCGTGCGCACGAAGACGCGGGCGAGATCCTCGCCCCGCATTCCTTTGAACGGATAACGCCGAATGAGATGAACGCTCCCGAGAAGACTCATGACTTGGGCCCACGCTAACGAATTGAACGCGAAGTGTCCAGGTTTTGCCGCTCTGGACACTGCTCAATTCGCGCGCATACAATACCCGGTGGAGGCGCCTACCATGAAAGACCCGAAAGCCGTTCTCGACGCCGTGAAAGCCAGCCCGCATCAGCGGGTCAAAGTCGCCGTCAGCGACATCGACGGAATCCTAAGGGGCAAGTACCTTCACAAAGACAAATTCTTGAGCGCCGCGGATTCGGGTTTCGGCTTTTGTAACGTCGTATTCGGGTGGGATTCAGGCGACGTCTGCTACGACAACGTGAAGTACACGGGCTGGCACAGCGGGTACCCTGATGCCCTCGCCCGCTTGGACCTCGGCACGCAGCGTGCGATCCCCTGGGAAGGCGGGCTGCCGTTTTTCTTAGGCGATTTCGTGACCGCCGAGGGTAAACCGCTCGAAGTCTGCCCTCGCCAAGTTTTGAAGGCCGTGCTCGCCAAAGCCGCCAAAATGGGCCTCACCGTCAAGTGTGGAATGGAGTTCGAGTGGTTCAACTTTCGTGAGACTCCGCAAACCTGGGCGCAAAAAAAGCATGTCGATCCGGAGCCGCTCACACCCGGCATGTTCGGCTACTCGCTTTTGCGCGCGGGGCTCAATCAAAATTATTTCGAAGCGCTTCTCGACAATTTGAATGCGTTCGGCGTTCCGATCGAAGGTCTACATACTGAAACGGGCCCCGGCGTCTACGAGGCCGCGATTCTGTACTCCGAGGCCCTAGAGGCCGCCGACCGGGCTGTTCTGTTCAAGACCGCCGTGAAAGAGATCGCTTATCGTTTCGGAATCATGCCAAGCTTCATGGCGAAGTGGAACAGCCAGCTCCCCGGCTGCAGCGGGCACATTCACATGAGCCTCTGGAAGGGCGATCAAAACATATTTTACGACGATAGAGATCCGCGAAAGATGAGTGCTTCATTTCGGAGCGCCTTGGCCGGGCAACTCACGGCCCTCGAAGAGCTCTTGCCGTTCTATGCGCCGAACGTGAACAGCTACAAGCGCCTCGTCGACGGCTACTGGGCGCCGACGAAGGCAACCTGGGGCGTCGACAACCGAACGGTCGCGTTTCGCGTAATTCCCGGGAGCTCGAAATCGACGCGCATTGAAGTGCGAATTTCCGGCTCCGACGTCAACCCGTATCTGTCGATGGCGGCCGCGGTTGCGAGCGCGCTGCACGGGCTCGAGAAGAATCTCGAGCTGAAAGACCAGCCCATCACCGGCAGCGCCTATCAGGAGTCGAAGCTCGAGCGCCTGCCGCGCAATCTCGGCGAAGCCACGGCAAGGCTCGAGCGCTCGCAGCTCGCTCGGCAGCTTTTGGGCGAGTCGTTTGTCGATCACTTCGCGCGAACACGCCAATGGGAATGGCGCCAGTACCAGACGGCGGTCACCAACTGGGAAATGCAACGATATTTTGAGATTATATAAAGGGATCGCGCCGGCCGCGAACCCTGGCGAACAGGAGAGCCAAATGGGGTTTCACAAATTCAGTTTTCCGACCTTGATTCACTTCGGCCCGGGCGTGCGCCGCGAGCTCGGTGGCTTTTTGAAAGCCAGCGGAATTCGCCGGCCGCTGATCATCACCGACCGCGGTGTCGCCGGTCTTCCGTTTCTCGGCGAAATAAAATCGCAGCTTCAGGCCGCGGGGATGAGTGTCGCCGTATTCTCTGAAATCTGGGGCAACCCCGTGAAGTCACAAGTGACGGCCGGTGTGAAAGCCTTCAAGACTCACGACGCTGACGGCATCGTAGGCCTCGGTGGCGGCGCCGCGCTCGATATGGCAAAAGCCATCGCGCTGATGGCTACGCACTCCGGCGATCTCTTCGATTACGAAGACGAAAAACCGGGTGCGAAGCCGATCGACGGCCCGATTCCGTTTTGGGTGGCACTCCCCACCACGTCGGGCACCGGCAGCGAAGTCGGCCGCAGCTCCGTGGTATCTGACGACGTCACGCACGTAAAAAAGATCATTTTCTCGCCGAAGCTTTTGGCTAAAGCCGTGTTCGCGGATCCCGAGCTCACCCTCGAGCTGCCCGCGGCCGTAACGGCCTCGACCGGAATGGACGCGCTCACCCACTGCGTGGAGTCGTATCTGGCTAAGGGCTATCATCCGATTTGCGACGGCATCGCGCTCGAAGGCTTCAGGCTCGCCGCGTTCAATCTCGAAAAGGCCGTAAAGAATCCGAAAGATATTGAAGCACGGTCGGCGATGATGATGTCGTCGATGATGGGGGCCATCGCGTTTCAAAAGGGCCTCGGGCTCACCCACTCGTGCGCGCACGCGCTTTCGACAGTCGTCGACTTGCATCACGGCCTTGCCAACGGCGTGATGATCGACCACGCGCTGAAATTCAACGTGCCCGCGGTCGCCGATCGCTTCAAACAGCTCGCCAAAGCAATCGACCTGAAAGACACCTCGCCTGAGGGCTTCCTGGCATGGCTCGCACAACTCAAGAAGACGCTGAACATCCCAAGCCACCTCGGCGCCGTTGGCGTCAAACGCGAGCACCTCGCCAAGCTCACCGACATCGCCGTTCAAGACGGCTGCCACGGCAGCAACCCCCGTCCGGTTTCGAAGGACGACTTCACAAAGATCTTTCAAGAGGCGCTCGGATGAGCGCCCGCTTACGAATCGGGCTGTCGGCTTGTTTTTTTCACGCCGACCCGACCCGCGCCATCTTCAAGGGCAAAACGCTGCAATATCTCGAGCAGTCGATCGCGCATTGGCTGACGTCGCAGCCCGGCGTTCTCGCCTATATGATTCCGCTTCCCAACGCCAACCGGGACCTGCGGGAATGGGTGCAGGATCTCGACGGCTTGGTGCTTCAGGGCGGCTCCGATGTCGCGCCGAAAAGCTACGGCGAGGAGCCGCTCAGGCCAGAGTGGGCCGGCGACTACGTTCGCGATCAATATGAGATCGAGTTGTTCAACCGGTTCCTCGAAGCCGAGAAACCCGTCTTAGGCGTGTGCCGGGGCGCTCAGCTCATGAACGTGGCACTTGGCGGAACGCTCTACCAAGATATCGGCACGCAAATACCCGGCAGCCTCGTTCATCGCGACTGGAACATTTACGACCAGAACTTTCACTCGATCGACCTTGCCGAGGGCTCCAGGCTTTCGAAGCTTTATGGCGGGCTGAAGCAGGCCAAAGTGAATAGCGTGCATCACCAGGCGCTCAAGAAACTGGGGCGCGGCTTGGAGGTCGAAGCCGTGAGCGGCAAAGACAAAATCGTGGAGGCCGTACGCTGGAACGGCCC
>DASUEL010000346.1:0-3951 GCA_036275095.1 Bdellovibrionales bacterium | reverse complement strand
TGGCGAATCCGCAAGGTCTCGACATCGTTCATGCCACGCGCTTTCATCCCGCGAAGCCTATCACGTTCGCGATTTCAGCCAATACGCCACCCGAGTTCAAAGACGCCGTTCGTGAAGGCGTCCTCTACTGGAATCAAGCTTTCGGAAAAGACGTCGTAAAAGTTATCGACGCACCCCAGGGCGTAGTCGCTCCCGATCTCGAGTACAACGTCGTTCAATGGGTAAATTGGGACGGCGCCGGTTTCGCATATGCCGACGCGCAAATGGACCCTCGCAGCGGCGAGATCCTCCATGCCCAAGTTTATATGACGAGCGCGTTCGCGTATCTCGGCAAGTGGCGCGCCCGTGAGCTTTTTAAGAAGCTCAAACCGTCGACACATAGCCACGCGAAGCGCGTCAGCCTTGCCGGTTTCATGCAAGATGGAATGTGCGACTTCAGTCTTCGTGAGGCCCTCGAGAAATCCTTCGATACGATTCTCTTGAACGAAAAAGACGAAGCTAAGCTGCTTCAGGCCGCCCAAGATTACGTGCGCGAGGTTATGGCCCACGAAATCGGGCACACGCTCGGTCTTCGCCACAATTTCGCCGGCTCACTCGCCGCAAACTACGCGCTCTCGGAGCGCGAGCAACTCATGAAATCATATTTTGAAAAAGGCCAGGCTCCCGCCGGTATCATCACATCGAGCTCCGTGATGGAGTATCAGCTCTTCGATGAAGGCGTGATCACGGGCGATCAGATCAAGCGCAAAGAAAAGGCTTACGGCTACGACGAAAAGGCGATTCGCAACTTGTATTACGGTGAAGCCGTAAATCCAAACGAGATTCCGCTGTTCTGCACCGACTCGCATGCCGGTCAATACGTCGATTGCATGCGCTTCGACATCGGCGCGTCCTCGGTCGAGTATACGAAGTGGGCGGTCGAGAATTACGCGCGCAATCTGCCGTACTCTCTCATTTCGACTTACATCATCGCGAAAGCGCCTCCGTATGGCGCCGACCCGGTGCCGGTTCAACAGGTCAGCCTTAACCCCGTGCTTTTGGCCAAAGGCATGCTGGGCTCCCGCTATGCGCTTCTCGGAGCCATGACGGAGCAGGGCCGGCTGCTGAAAATTCATCGCACCTTCGGTGCCGTCGGAACTTTTAATTCCGACAAAGTTAAAGCCAGCGAGATGCAGTACATGGCGAACGAAGCGAAACGCTTGGGCGGCCTTGGCGCCGTTCTGAGCGCAGTCGATAACGCGTTCGCCGAACGCGAGTACAAGCGTTTCGAAGAGCTGCTCGACAGCGGCGCCTATACGACGGGTGTCGGCCCCGATGGCAAGAAGTATACGTTCACGAACGACGAGCTCGCGCTCATCAAGCGTGACGTGCGGCTCGCGTACGAAAAGCTCCAGCTCGAGCTCGTCAAAGAAGACATCAACATCATGAGCCTTCCCACGCCTCCGGCGCCCCCGGGAATGACAGCGCGGCCTCTCATTCTCGTCGAGCATGAGCTGACCGAGGAAATCGCGGCGCTGAATGCGCTGCGGGTGCGCAACTACGCGCTGGCTTCGACCGGGGAGTTCCTCACCGGTGAAATGTCGTATGTCGAGGAGGTCCCGGCCTCGCAGCCCGGCGCTCAAGCGCAGAAGCTGACGAAGGTTACGACCGTGAAGCTGCCGAAATTCTTATACCCGGCCGCGATTCGCGTGCTCGCGCCCGCGATGCTCAAAGACGGAAAGTCACAAAGCCTGACGTGGGGCCTCGCGGAGCGCGCGAAGATCAAGAAAGACTATACTGATCTGCTCACGGGCGCTCTCGGCGGCGTGACGATCGAGAAGGTCAAGCCTGAGGAGCTTCCGGTTCCGATGGCGCGCTGGGTCCTCGAGAACCGCAAGGTGCTGACCGCCGTCACCGGCATGTAAGCTTTCGTTTTTGCCCGCGGCTGCTTTCACGAGAGCGCCGCGGGACGGTTTCCTATCCTTTCGTCGTGTACCCGCCCTGCCTCTTCCATGAGAGTATGAACAAGATGCGCACTTTGGTCCTGCTGCTCATTCTCATGGCCGGCTCAATCACCAAGGCCGACGCCCTTCGCGTCGGTGTCGCGGTCGCCGACATCACGCCGCCGATCGGAGTTCCGCTGGCGGGTTACGGCGGCGGCGGGCGGCGCGCGGGACTCGGCGACGCAAAAAGCAGGTTTTCGACCTACCTGAAACCATCAGTCGGCGTGCGGGATCCGATTCAATCGAAAGTCCTTTATGTCGACAACGGAAAACAGCGCCTCGTTTTCGTGAGCGTGGACATGATCGGCGCGAGCAAACGAATGCGCGAAGACATATTGTCTCGGTTGACGGGGTTCACGGAAAATGAGCTCTATATTTCGGGTACACATACCCATAGCGGCCCGGGCGCCTTCGAGAAGAACTGGCTCTGGGAAATTCTGGCGTCCGACGACTACAAAGAGGAAGTCTACGAGCATTTGGTCGCAGGTATACTTCGCTCCATCAAGCTCGCGAAACTGAATCTTCAGGCCGGAAGCGTGTATCACGTGGCGTTCAAAGCCGACGGCCTGCAAAGCAACCGCCGTGACCGTCCCGGACATTACGATGATGAAGCCCATCTGCTCCTAGCGAGGAATGCGAAAGGCGAGTGGCTAGGCGGAATCGTGAATTTCGCGATACACGGCACTTTCTTTGGAACGACGAACCTGCATTACAGCGCTGACGTGAATGGCGCGATCGCGGCCGCCGTCGAAAGGCGATTCACGAAGCTGAATTCGGCTGCCGCAAAGACTCCCGTATTTTTGTTCATAAACGGCGCCGAAGGGGACGTGGCGCCCCGCCGGGGTTACGAGCTCGAGCAAATGGGCGAGCTCTTCGCGGCGATGGCGGCGTCGAATGCCGAGAAGGCAACTAAGCTCGCGCCGGTTTGGTCCACGAAGCAAGCGATCGTCGAATTGGGAGCGCCGAAAGTCGGCAACTGCACGAAGACCAAATTCGGTTATGGCGTGCTTCAAACTCTGAATCCGCTGCTGCTCACGGCTTTTCCGACTAGATCGCGAACGTGGAGCCTCAACTGGGACGGCCTTCATATGGTCACTCTTCCAGGCGAGTTCACGACCGATCTCGGCTTTGCCTTCAGGCAAGCGGCGCTCGCGGCCGGAGCCCGGCAGTCGATGGTGCTCGGCCTCACCAATGATCATCTCGCGTACTTCGTGACAGCCTCGGAGTTTTGGGACGGCGGATACGAGTCGTGCAGTACGTTTTACGGTGAGAACGGCGGCCAGCGATTCGTCGAACGCTACCGCGAAATGCTCAAATAAAAACGGAGAAGGCTTTGGCCTTCTCCGTCTCGAAATTCACGCAGCTGAATGTTACTTAAAGCGCCCCTTCAATATCCAAGCGGTGGAGCCTGAGAGCTGAAAACGCTGGCCGTTCGCGAGCTCAAGCGTCTGGAGCACTTCGCCGGTGAGCGGCTGTATCACTTCGAGCGTCATCGCGCCGCGCGTTTCAAACTCGACGAAGCCGCGACAGCCGATCGGGCCGATCACGAACTCCGCTCCTCGCGTGAGGGCATAGTTGCGCATGCAGCCGTTCTGGGCGCCGTCCGTCGTCATGTGATACGCGACGCCATCGCCGAAAATCTTGAGCGGGTTACCGGCCCAGCCGTGGCCGTGGCGTGACCAGCCTGAGCTTCCCGGCGGCATGTACGATTTCATGGCACGGAATGCGTCATGGCCCGGCATCTCCGAGAACTCTTGATCGCCATTGAAACCGAAGCGTTCGCCCATACCCACGCCCACTCTCGAATGAAACGTGTAGAAAGGGAGCCCCGACGTATAGGTCGTCACCGCCGCCATCACGAGACGCATTGGATCCGTTTCAGAAGCCACGGACGAGCCGGGCCCGATGGGTTCGTTGTTGCTGCCGGCCTCGGGACCACAACTGAATTGGTATTCCCAGGGCTGGCGCA
>DASUEL010000345.1:0-5193 GCA_036275095.1 Bdellovibrionales bacterium | reverse complement strand
CTCCTCATCGCCGACGAGCCGACCACCGCGCTCGACGTGACGATTCAAGCACAAATTCTCGATCTGGTCCGCTCGCTGCAAAAAGAGCTGAACACCTCGATGATTCTCATCACCCACGATTTGGGCGTGGTCGCCGAGACCTGCGACGACGTCGCGGTCATGTACGCCGGCAAAATCATTGAATACGGTACGGTCGACGACATCTTCAATCGGCCGAAACATCATTACACGAAGGGCCTGCTCAACTCGGTTCCCCACTTTGAAACGGGCAAGCGCCGCAGCCGCCTCGAGACGATTCCGGGGATCGTGCCTTCGCTGCTCGATCTAAAACCCGGCTGCCGGTTCGCCGAGCGTTGCGTGGCCGTGCAGCCCGACTGCCGCGGGGTTGAACCCGCTCTCTCCGTCGTGAATCAAGGTTTTCACAAAGCGGCTTGCTATCATCCGGTGCCTTAAGAGGAAGACAAAATGCAGGATTTCATTCGAGTCGAAAACATTACGAAGCACTTCCCGATTAAAGGCGGCTTGTTCTCCCGCCAGGTCGGCGCCGTCAAAGCCGTGCAAAACGTCTCGATCGCCATCAAAAAGGGCGAGACCCTCGGTCTCGTCGGTGAATCGGGTTGCGGCAAGTCGACCCTCGGCCGCTGCATCATCCGCCTGATCGAGCCCAGCGAGGGCAAAGTATTCATTGGCGATACCGAAGTGACGGGGCTTCCGTCCAGCGATCTGCGCGGCATGCGCCGTAAAATGCAGATCATCTTCCAAGACCCGTACGCGTCGCTGAATCCGCGCATGACCGTCGGCTCGATCATTTCCGAGCCCCTCATCATTCACAACCTCTACAACTCGAAGCAAGACCGCAGAGACCGCGTGATGCAGCTCCTCGAGCTCGTGGGCCTTCGCAAAGAGGCCGCGAACAGGTACCCGCACGAGTTCTCGGGCGGTCAGCGCCAGCGTATCGGAATCGCCCGCGCGCTCGCCGTCGACCCCGAGTTCATCGTGTGCGACGAGCCGGTCTCGGCGCTCGACGTGTCGATTCAGGCGCAGGTTATCAACTTGTTGATGGATCTCCAGCAGAAGCTGGGGCTGACGTATTTGTTCATCGCGCACGATCTCAAAGTCGTCGAGCACATCTCGACTCGCGTAGCGGTGATGTATTTGGGCCGCATCGTCGAGCTGGCCGAGGCGACCGAGCTTTACAAGAACCCGCAGCACCCGTACACGCAAGCGCTGCTGTCGGCGATTCCTGTGCCGTCACCGAACGCGAAACAGAGCCGTATCATCTTGAAGGGCGACGTTCCGAGCCCGATCAATCCGCCGCCGGGTTGCTTCTTCCACCCGCGCTGCCCGAAACGGGGCGAGGGCTGCGACACCATCGTACCGAAGCTCAAGCAGGTCGCGACGGGCGAGCAAGGGCACTACGCCGCTTGCATCAAAGTGCCGCCACTCGGAATTTAAGTCTCAAAAAAGCTCCCAGAGCCACTCTTCGAGCTCGATTGGAACCGGCCGCCAGGGCCGGTCGATCGGCGTGCACCAAAAGCGTTCGGCGCAATCGTAAACGCGCTCTTCGGCTCCAGCACCGGCCGGCGGTTTTTCGTAAATCGGAGTCTTACCTTCACCGGGCTGAAATCTCACGCGGGCTTTAGCGTCAGCACTCGTCAAAAATCCCAAGACGAGCACGGTTGTTACGATGAGTGTCTTCATATGATCCCCCAGGGAGCTCTTCACTGTTTGATGAAATCGTAAATCAATTTGGCCGGGCATGACCACGCCGGGGCGCCGCGATTCCAACTTCCTGGTTTCAGTTTTGTGATTCGCCGCCGGGCCCGAGAGCCAGACGGCGACTTCTCACCGCTCACGCCATCAATCAGAAGCCCGGCAAGCCGGATCGTCGAGAAACCACGGAAGCCCCGGAGCATAAACCCGCTCTCCGCGCAGAATGATTCCGTTGAGAATGCGCAAGAAGATGTTTCCACCGCGCGCCGACTCCATTTGCGATTCGGTCAATTCAATAACCTGCAGTTCTCGTTTGAACATAAGATCACCTCCTGTGAGGCAAACGCTATCAACCGCCAGTTGGTGGTTGCAAGAAATGAAAACACGTTAAGCGTACGAACTGTTCCGCCGGGACAAACCATTCGCTGATCTCGAGGTCCTGCGGCACGTGGAGATTCGCCGAATTTAAATCATCAAAATTTAATGACGCAGGCGATGGAGGCCCGAAGGTCCTGTTCAAAACTGGGTAACCATCTCCGATCAATGTCGCGGAGGAGCCACCATGAACAAAGTCTCTCGAATCGCCGCTGTTTCATTCGCACTCGTCATCGCAACCGCTCTCGCGGTCGCGTACTCGACGCCGCCGAACTTCTCCGGCGCGCGGTCCCGGCACGACTCCGTCGCGCTCGACACCGATCGCGTGCTGATTGCCGGCGGCCACGATTCACAAGGCGTCGGGCTCGACAGCTCCGAAATTTTCCGGCTCTCCACTCAAACCTGGAAAACCGCGCCCATGGCGGCAAAGCGGGCGCAGCCGAGACTCGTGAAACTCGATAACGGAAACGTGCTCGCGGTTGGAGGCATCACGGACGGAACGCCCATCGCGTTCGCGGAGCTCTTCGACACGTCTACCGAAACTTGGACCGCGGGCCCCGCGCTGATTTATCCGCGCACCTCGGGCATGACGCTCACTCGACTGAAGTCGGGCCTGGTACTCGTCACGGGTGGTTACATCAAGCCCGAGGGCGCGACTTCGATCGAGCCGACGAATAAGACCGAGCTCTATGATCCGGTCGCGGGTACGTTCACGGAGGCGGCGCCGATGAATCAGGCACGCGCCTGGCACTCGGCGACTCTGCTGAACGACGGCCGCGTGTTCGTGATCGGCTACGGCAACTCCGAAATCTACGATCCCGCCACCAACAGCTGGACGACGCGCGCGGCGCCGCTCAATCCCGGCGTCGCCCACACGGCCCACTTGCTTCCCGATGGAAAAATTCTCTTCATGGGCGGAAGCCTCCAGTCAAACAATGCGACGACGTATCGATCCGAGCTGTACGATCCCGTGACGGACACTTTTTCGCTCACGCAGTCGCTGATGAAAGAAGCGCGCCAATATCATGTTTCGGCAGAGCTCAACGGAAAGATTTACGTCGCTGGCGGAACAAAACCGCAAGGCACCGGCTACTTCTATCACAACTCGGTCGAAGTCTACGATCCGGCGACCAAGACGTGGTCGCTGGCGAACCCGCTCGGTACGGCGCGGGCGGCTCCCGCCATCGCCCAGCTCGGCACGAGCCTTCTCGTGACGGGCGGAAATGCCAGCCAATACCAGACTTTGAATTCCGCCGAGTGGATCGACGAGTACACCGGGCCCTCGGAGCTCTTTCCTCTTCGTAGTTACACACCCGGGACGACGACGACGAACGTCGCATATCACTACGCGATGGGTTTTCACTTCAGACCGACAAAGAGCGGCCAGATCACAAGCTTGGGCGGCCTCTTTCAAGGCACGAAAAAGGTCAAGCTCTTCAACAAAACGACGGGCCAGCTCCTCGCCGAAGCGTGGGTCAATGGAAACAACGGCTGGTCATACACGAAGATCACACCCGTGAACGTCACGGCCCTTCAATCCTACACCGTAGCGGTATACCTCGCGGGCAGTGGCGGCTCCTATCGCAGCTCATTCGGCTACTTCCCGATCGTGGTCGGCGACATCGTCATTGACGGCTCGACCTACGCGTCGACGAGCACCGACCCGAACGCGCGGCCCACCAACAGCGTCAGCACCGCGATTTACGGCCAAGCCGATATCGGCTTCGTCGCGGGCGGAACGGTTCCGACTCCTTCACCCACCGCGACACCCATTCCAACTCCGGCACCGACGCCCGCGCCGACACCGGTTCCGACGCCGACACCGGTTCCGACGGCGACGCCGGCACCAACGCCCACTCCCGTTCCCACTCCGACGCCAGCACCCGGTACGTGGTCGGCGATCAACAATCCCCGCACGCCGCTGGCCGACTACACGACCCGCTGCACGCAGGTCAACGTCGAGCAAAGCGGAAACGCCGCCGACGTGCGCCTCGAGTTCACGATCTACCACACGTGGTTCTACGCGCTCAGCGCGACGCTGTCGCACAACGGAGTCACACGACCCGTCTTCAATCAAGGCGGCTTCGGCTCAGGCTCGGGCACTCGCGGCTGGACGCAGTGGCCGGTCTCGGGATTTTACGGGAGCGCCACCGGGATCTGGGAGTTCTGCGTGCGCGACAACGACGGCTTCGGAGATCGCGGCGAGATCATCCAGTTCGGCGTGCATAACTGACGCGCTTCACCCTTGTCAGCCCTTCGTTCCTTTGAGAGCCTAAAGCTCTCAAAGGAGCTCCGATGAAAAAACAAGCCGCAGCGGCTGCTGCCTTCGCGATATTGTTTTTGGGATCCGCCGCCCTAAACGTCATTCAATACCGTAAAACAAATTCCTTTAGCCAAGCCGCCGTTGCCGCGGCTCCGGATACCCAAAGCCAGATTCTCTGCGAGGTCGCGAAGGAGCATCTGAAAGAGCATTGGGCCGACCAAAAGCCAAATATCGAAAAAGTCATTCAAGTCGTGAACAGCAAGGCCGAGATGGAGGCCAAATTACAGACAACGCTCGACGAAGTCGCGGCCGCGCTGTCGCTCAGTCCGGAGCAGTCCGCGCATTTCAGGGCCTCTTACGAAAACGTTTACTTCGAGCACGTCGGCGCTTTTCGCGAACGGCTGAATCAAAAGCCGGAGCCCGACTGGCCCGGCATGTTCCAAACTCTCAAAAAGTTTTACGCAGCCGAAGACGCCTTGATCGCCGCCACCTACGGCGCGAAAGCGCTTGCGAAGTTTCGCAACAATCAGGCTCAAAAGCGCACTCCGATGCTAGCGCTAATCGGCCAATACGCGAACGTCGCATGGGACGCGAGCATCCGATGGTGAGGCTGGCCGCGCTGGCTTCGGCACTCGTGCTCGTGCTCGCGCTCGTGGCTTCATCCGCCGCTCAGGCCGGCGAACGACCCGCCGAGCTCGGTCTGACTCTTGTCGGCACGGTCATTCGGCCCGAGGCCGCGCAAAGCATGGCCACCATCAGCGCGAAAGCCCGCGACAGCAGGAACAACTATTATCAGACTCATAAAGTCCCGCGCGTGGGCGCGGTCAAAAAAATCGAGCGCG
>DASUEL010000344.1:0-2170 GCA_036275095.1 Bdellovibrionales bacterium | reverse complement strand
GGCGAGCCCGGCGCGCCTTACGAAAGGCTCGAGCGATTCACTCTCGGGGCCAGCAAAATTTGATGGCCTTCGGCCGAATGCGGATGATCACGTCCGTGTGGCCATAGACCTCGCCGTCACACTCGACGGCGAGCGGAATCGGCGACTCCACGCGGATCTCGCGCGCGCGAAAGGCGTGGATCTCTTCGATGCCGGAGTAAGCCCCTTGATACAGCCGCGGAATTCGCCGGAGCCCCTTCAGCACGCCCATGTCCTCAAACAGCTTCACGTCGAAAAAACCGTCGTCGACATCGACACCGCCGCCGAATTTCATCCCCCCGCCGGCGAAAATTCCCTTGGCCGCGAAGAGCGCCAGCATACGCGCTTGGCGTGTCTGACTGTCATAGGTGATTTTGGCGGGTGTCACTTTGTATTTGATCAGCGCGGAAATCGCCGGGACGAGGTAGCTAAGCGCGTTCGGCACCCACTGAGGCCCGCGGTTTTTCATCTCCGCGACGACCGCGCTGATCCCGACGCTCGCAATGTTGACAAAGAGCTTGCGGCCGTCTTTGAATTCGAGCTCGCCGAGGTCAACGTCGCGCAACCGGTGCTCGGTGACGAGTGTTTTCCAGTCCGAAACGAACGAACCGGCCGTCACGGTCTTATAATAGTCGGAGCCCGTGCCCCATTTGGTCACGACCAGACATGCGTTCGGATTGACCGGCCCGTTTTCATTGAAGAACCCGTTCACCGCCGCATTTATCGTTCCATCTCCGCCCAGGATCACTATTTGATCGAATCCTTCGACTAATGCTTGACGGGTCTGCGCCGTGACGTCGTCCCTATTTTTCGTGATGATGAGATGAAACTGCCCGAGTTTTTTTTCGAAGTAGCGCCGCGTTCGGGAAAGCCGGGCCTCTCGGCGCCCACGGCCCGAATGGGGATTCAATATAAAGCATGTCCTCACGAACGAAATTTTATGCGCACGAGGCCATTAAGACAAGAGGCCTAACGCTAGGCTCCCTAGCCACTTCTTGAAGACCCTCGATAATGTTGGCTAGTGTTGTACGGCAACCACAAAAAGGAGGCTCCCTTGAAAACGCTCATGGCGCTGGCACTGCTGACGCTGGTCGCGGCTTGCGCGAAGAATCCGCACAAAGCCGAAAAAATCGAGACCCAAATTGAACACGCGGACAAAGTCAAAAGCGAGGAAGAGGTCGGCGTGAAAGACGGCAACATGGTCGTGCAAAAGAAGACGCTCATGTCGGAGGAGCTCCGCCGCCTGCAGTATGAAGTCTACGAGCTCGAAGACCACGTATATGGCAACGCGAAGTACGGTTCGAAAGGCTTGTACGGCGTACTGAAAGACTGCCGGAAAGACCTCTCCTCCAAAGAAAACGGCGGCACCGGCAAGCTCATGTGGACGGAGCCGATCGATCGCGTGACCGACAAAGAAGAAGAATGGAAGATCGGTCTCGACGACAAAAACAAAGTCGTGGGCGTCAGCGAGGAGTTTCTCAAAGACCGCATCTCCCGCTTTCAAGAGTACAAGCGTGTCCTCATGAAGCGCCAAGAGGAGTACCAAGACAAAGTCGACATCTGCAAAGCCGAGCTGCGTTCACGCAAGCAAGAAACCGCCAAAGCTCAAGAGGGAGCCGGCGAATGAGGCTCACGGCAATGATCGCCATGGCCCTTCTCGCGACGGCGTGCGCTTCGCGGTCAGTTACACCCGACGCGAACGAGGTCAAGGTCAGTCGTGAAGCGCCCTCCGGTGACTGCCAAGATCTGGGGCGTATTACGGGTACCTCGTCCACGCGAAAAGCCACCAACGAGCAGCTCCTCGAGGATTTGAAGCAAGATGCCGCGAAAAAGGGCGCTAACTTCGTCAAAGTCGAAGAGTATTCAAGTCTCGGCACGATGGTGACCGGCACCGCGTACCTGTGTCCTTAAGCACACACGCCGGGCTCACTCCGAGGCCCGGCGCTTCCCATAAACGAAATAATTCTTGCGGGTTAGAATTTTCGTTCGCTAGACTAATGGGGTCGTGTCATGCACACACTGCACGCGCCGAGTGGGCGCGTGCACATCATTGGGTATCTGCATAGGGATATCATCACAGGAGGAGACATGAAAAAATCGAACCTTTTGATCGGCGCGGTCATCTCAGGACTGGTTGCTGGCTCAGCTGCCA
>DASUEL010000343.1:0-4661 GCA_036275095.1 Bdellovibrionales bacterium | reverse complement strand
ATTCCGCTGGTCATCCAGGACAACAAGCGCGATCTGCCAAGCGCAGTGCCGGTGAGCGAGATTCGCACGCAGCTGAACCGCTACAACGCGCCCGACTTCGAGGCCATCGCTTCGAAAGGCGTCGGCGTGCTCGATACGTTCAAGACGATTTCGAAACTGATCATCACGATTTTGAAAGGAGGCGAGATATGAGTCTTGAAGCTGATATCGCTCGCCTCAAAAAAGAACGCAACGCCCTGATACTCGCGCACTACTATCAAGAAGCCGAAATTCAAGAGATCGCCGACAAAATCGGCGACAGCTATTTCTTGGCCGCCGAGGGGCAAAAAAGCTCGGCCGACGTGATCGTTCTCGCCGGCGTGGTCTTCATGGCCGAAAGCGTGAAGATTTTGAACCCGGCAAAAAAGGTGCTGGTGCCCGATCTCGAGGCCGGATGCTCGCTCGTGAGCGGTACGCCTTATCAAGCGTACAAGAACTGGCGGCTTCAATATCCCGACGGTATCGCGGTCACCTACATCAATAGCAGCGCCGAAGTGAAGTCGGTCTCCGACGTGATCTGCACCTCGAGCAACGCCGAAAAGATCATCGCGGCCATACCGAAGCATCGCCCGATCCTGTTCGGGCCCGATCGCAACCTGGGGCGCTTTCTCGAGAAGAAGACCGGCCGCCAAATGGTATTGTGGCCCGGAGCTTGCGAAGTGCACGTGCTCTTTTCGGCCCAAAAACTTTTTGAATTGAAAATGCTGCATCCCGATGCCGCCGTACTCGCGCATCCCGAATGCGAAGAAGGCGTCTTAGCGTATGCCGACGTCATTGGCTCGACCTCGAAACTACTCGAGCAGAGCAAAGTGCTTCCGCACAAAAAGTTCATCATTGCGACCGAAGACGGCATAATTCACCAGATGAAAAAGGGCCGCCCTGACGCCGAGTTCATTCAGGCACCCGATCTGCAAGGCTGCTCGTGCAACCAGTGCCCGTACATGAAGAAGAATTCGCTCGAGAAGATCCGCGATGCGCTCCAAAATCTGAAGCCCGAAGTTTACGTACCTGAAAAACTGATGGAAGAGGCCCGCATTCCGCTTCAGCGCATGATGGATATCACAGCCGGCAAACCGGTCGAATGGCCGCGAGAGCCGTTCACGATCGCGCGCGCGTCGGTTTAAAATGGAATTCCTCTTCAAAGCACTGAACACGCCCGACGGAATTTTCGTGTGGGACCGCAATTGGACTCCCGACAAAAAACACGACATCCGAGTGCAGCTCACCGCTGAGCTCGACAAGCGCGGTTGGCGCAGCCCGAAAGATGAGCTTGAGGATTCGCCGCCGTACTCACCCAAATTTTCGATTTCGATCTCGCATTCTCCCGCCGGCGGGGGCTTCGCCGTGGTACCGAAGCCCTACCAAGTCGGGCTCGATCTCGAAGATGAAAAACGCCTGACCGAAAAGATCACCGCACGCGTATGCCAAGAAGGCGAGATGAACGACGCGCCCGACTGGCGCCATCTGTTCACGGCCAAAGAGGCGGTTTTCAAGGCGCTGTGGGAGCGCGAGCAGCCCGCGACGATCGCGCAAATTCGCATCTTCGACTGGGCCCCGGTCAAAGGGGGGTACCTGTTCAAAGCTCAGACACCGGCCAAAAACACGACACCTCACAGTTCGCCAATTCCAAACGGGATGGGACTGGCCATGACTCAGTATGGAATTCGGTTCGCCATTTTTTCCGTTAACTTTGGTCCTGAATCGGCCGATAGGTAATCAAGCAGGCAGGAAGTTTTAACTGAGCTGATGATTGATCTCCAGAGGAGCCGATAAGGATGCGACCGAAACAAAGAGTAGCGCCAAGAAAACAAGTCAACGGGCTGCATGTGAAGAATCTGACAGCTCTTGATCACTTTTCGGTGATCGCCCGCAATGCCCTTCTGGTGGATATTTCCTCTTCTGGACTTCTTCTCCATGTGGACCGCAAAGCCCTGATCCCGAAATCTCTGCGCGAAAACCTCACGCTTCAAAGCCTTGAAGGCGAGCATATCATGCTCCAAATCAAAGAAATGGACCTCGAAATCGACGGCAAAGTCGCCCGCACCCGCATGATCGGCAAAGGCGTATTCGAAGTGGCCGTCGACTTCTCAGCCGAGGCGCCCGAGTACTGGCGCGAATGCCTCGTCGACCTGATGCCCGACCGGGCCGATGCCGAAGAAGAGTTTTGATCGCCTGGCACCCCCGTGTTAGTCTCGCGGGCCTATGCAGGTTCTCGAGCTCGTTGAAACCCCCGAAGAAAAACGTGACTCAAAGTGGGAATTGGATTTTCTCAATGCGCTCTGCCACGCCAATCTTCGGTTGATCTTCAACGATGTGAAGACCGGCCCCGATGGTTGTCCTTATCTCTACGCGGAGACGACGAAAAGCGCGACGGAGCCCTTTGCGAATCTCGCCGAATGGCTCTCCACCCGCGGCATCGGTTTGGTCATCAACCCGCACAAAGAAATCCCCGACTACATTCTGACGTACGGAATGATCTGGTACTTCAAAGAGACTGGACGCTTTTTCTCGAGTGCGACGGCCGAAAGCCATCAGCGGCTCGTACTCGAACAGGGCACGTCGGTGCTCGCGGGGCCGCCGAGCAATACTTACTTGCCCCTCTACGTGCGTGAAATCTTGCGGCAGTTCTTCAAGGCGCAAGACATCAGCGCGCCGAAAATTCTCGTTTTGAGCCAGGACCGCCTTCACTTCGACTTGTGTGTGTCGCTCGAGTCCCTCGGCAACCCGCCTGAGAGCGAGCACGAAGGCATAGCCGAACTTCTTGGCTGGTTCTTGCCTCCCCACTATTCGCTGGTCCTGATTTCAGAAAAGGGCCTCCCCGCGTTCGTCGATTTGTAGCGCCGAACCCAAATCTCATATCGAGACGCCGGCCGGCGGTTCACTGATCTGATGCGAAAACTAGCCGCAAACCCGCGCCAGACGCGGCCTTCGAGCCGTCCTGATTCCCCCGAAAAGAGTCCAGATTTGGTTTCAAATTATTAAACCAATCGTAACCATGACCGACAGAGGGCTTAACCGATCATGACGGCCGCGCGACCGCGGCTGTCGAAATTAGCAGTACAACCAAAGGAAGGTGAGCGTGTTTATACATAACATCGTCTCCGGCGCCGTTTGCGCCTGCCTCTTCGTCGTGTTGGCCGGATGTAAACCTCCTGCCGGTCTGCCCGGGACGGGCGGACCCAGCCAAGGGCCTGTTCCGACCTCAAACCCGGGATACATTCCCGCGAAAACAAACGACTTTAGATTTACTCCAAAAACGGCACGCGATGCCGTCGCTCGCGCATATAAGGGAATTCTCGGCCGTGATGCTGATGAAGGCGGCTTGAACGGCTATACCGAGGGCATTTTGCGAGATGGCTACGACGGCTGGCTCTCGGCTCTGATAAGCATATCGGAGAGCGAAGAGTTCAAAAACAATGTGCAGCCGAATCTAACGGATCGCGAGCTCCTCGCACAAATCTACGAAGGGCTTCTTGGCCCGAACCGCGCGCTCGATCCGGCTGGTGAAGCGGGATACCTCGACGACGTCGCCGCGGGCCGCGTGACTGGCGTCGTATTGAGTGTCGGGCAAAGCGACGAGTTTTTCGAAAAAGTACTACCCTGGCCCGACACCTCGAGAGGCTACGTCGAGCGCGCGGTCTCAAAGCTCTACAAAGCGATTTTGTGGCGCGACGCTGACTCGGGCGGGCTCGCCGGTCACTCTGACCATGTTCAACAAAATGGAATCCGCGGCTGGCGCGAGACCGTACATGCGTTCGCGAACAGCGAGGAGTTCAAGCAAAACGTAGACTCTGCGCACTCCGACGAAGAAGTTTTAGCGCAGCTCTACGAAGGCCTGCTAGGCCCAAACCGTCCGGTGGATGAAGCTGGATTGTCCGAGTGGCTTCCCTTACTGAAAGCCGGAAAAACCGCTCAGGTCGCGGAGGCGATCGCGACAAGTGACGAGTTTTTCGAGAAGATGGTACCCGAGTTCGTAAAACGCGACGGTCCGGTTCGCCTGCAAGGGCGCACTCTTATTGACGACACCGGCGAGTTCAACGCACTCGGTGCGACGCTGTTTTCAGCGACTCGGTGGTACAAGTTCGATCGTCCGCGTCTCGAGCGGCAGCTCGAAACGCTCGCCAGAAACGGCTATGACTACATTCGCGTGCTCGGAGTCGTCGCCTGGCAAGGCCGCGAGATCGATCCCCGTTGGCCCGATTACCAAGAGGTCATTGCCGGGCTCACGGATCTCGCCTATGACAAATACGGCATTCGGATTCAATGGACCATCTTCGGCGACGCGCAAATTATCGTGCCCAGCCGCTCCGAACAGCAGCGAATCGTCGAGCAGTTCCTGCAGATGTCCCGCGGCCGCGAGCACAAGATCATCATGATCGAGATCGCCAACGAATATTGGCAGAACGGCTTTGGCGGCGAAGATGGAAAGACCTGGCTCCGAAGCTTCGCGCGCTATCTAAACGACAACACCCAAATTCTCGTCGCGACGTCGGCTGCGGCGGGCGACCCGTGTGAAGACATGAAGTCGCTCAACGAAGGCGGCATTACCGACGTGGGTATCATGCACTTTGACCGTGACGTGGGCAAAACTGACGGCCAGTGGCGGCCCGTGCGCCAGCCCT
>DASUEL010000342.1:0-5662 GCA_036275095.1 Bdellovibrionales bacterium | reverse complement strand
CTACGCCGACGGCACCTGGGGGGCGGCGGCCTCCGTCATGGTCGACGGCGCCAATCAGCAGCTCACGATTGGCCACTCGACGTCGACGATCGCGCACCTTTTGCGCGTACAGCCCATTCTCTCGAACAACGGAAGCCTCGTCGAATTGAGATCGGGCGGCCCGCTCGAGACGAAAATCGAGCTCGCGCGAAACAAGGAGGGCTCATGAAGCGGTTTAAGCTGCTGACGGGAGCCTTGGCACTTTTTTTGGCGGTGGCCTGCGGGCCGGGGAATCTCCGCTTTGCGCCGGAGAGCGATTTATCATCGATGGTGGACCCGGGCCTTTTGGAGGCTTCGTCGCAAAAACTTCGTCTTGGAGGGCGCGACTACATCGCTTCGGTTTTGAATGACGTTTTCGGCTCGACGGCGGTGGCAATAACCGATGCTCTGATCAAGAGTGAAAGCGGAAACTTCGGCGGTCCTTGCGATCGCTATCTCGGTGATTGTACGGAGGCGGGCGAGTCGCAGTTCGCCATCATTCCGGTGCCGACGTCTCCGCGCGCGGCGCTGCTCATTCGCGCTTGCGACCGCCTGGTTTCGAACGATACCGCGGTGACGTTCGCGGCCAGTCAGGCGCGCGCCAACCCGGCGGCAACCTTACAGAGGCCGTCGGAGGAAGAGCTGAGCGCGCTCTTTGATTTGTTCTATCCGGGCCGCCCGATCACGCCCGAAATTATCGCCAATCTCAACGAGATCGTGATCGCCTCCGCGGGCCAAAATCAGCCCGCGCTCGATGCGTGGCGCTTTACCCTGTTCGCACTCTGCGTGAGCCCAGGCTGGCAGGTGCCCTGAACGGGGCTCGGGACTCAGGACCCGGGCCTCTGTGCGCAGGGTGTGGAGACGCACCCCCTAGCGGGCTGCGCACCGTTATTTTGATTGGCAGACCTGCCAAACACGAATGATGGCGCCCCCCTGGGACTGAGTTCTGAGCCCCGGGTCCCGGAATCGCCGATCGCGTATATTTATTCACGTGAAAAAGAGGCGAAGGGCTTCCGGGGGGAAGCCCTTCGATAGGAATGGAGAGCGCAACTCTCCATGGGGAAATGAACAGTTGTAGGTTTATTGAAGTGCGAAGCGCAAGCCGGCGAGTGCCAGCAAGCCTCCGTCATCCGTCGCGCCGTCAAAGTCTTGTAAGTAACGGCCTTCTGCGAAGGCGTTCACTCTGTCGGCGAGATCGAAATTTAAGCCAGCAGTCAGGTTCCAGCCGAATACGAAGTCGCGATCGTCGCGAGCTCCGATACCGGTTTCACCGAAGACACCCGCGCCGGCCGTGAACAGCTTTTCAGTGCCCAGGCGAAGCATGAGGGGAATGTGCAAGGTGTCCTGTTGCCTTACCGCGCCGATTTCGACGTCGGTCGAGCCGAAGGCCGGTGTGGCGATGGATGCGCCATAGGCCGTGCCGGGTTCACGGGTGACGTCAGCCGTGCCGTCGGCTTGAGCGTCGACGGCGGAGTAGCCGGCGCCCGCGAAGGCGCTGATGTGGGTGGCGTCGTCCGCATTGGCCACTGGAGCGGCTGCGATCAACAAGGCTAAGACCAGATATTTCATTTCGTCTCCTCCCACTCACGCAGAAGTTTGTAATCGGTTGCGTGACTCAATCGACTATGCCGGCCGATTCTGGAAGTCGCTTCGAGAGAATGTGGAGTTTAAACCAAATTAAACCATCCAGAGCGTCACTCCGGCGTGGACGGCCGGACTGCGCGCCGCTAACATAAGTGCATGACTTCACGATGGTTCCGAGTCTTGGCTATCGCGGCTACAAATTTGTGTTTTGCCGCCGTTTCGCTGGCTGAAGGATTGAACGACGATGAGCTCGAGCGGGCTGAAGCGGCCCTTAAAACGGGCATCGAACGTCGTCTCGCCGGCAAACGCCTGTTCGCTGGCCCCAAAGGATTGCTGCTTTTGAAGAATTGCGAGTCCTTAAAGCTAGACGAAATTAAATCAAATTCGTTTCCTGAAAAAATCAGTGAGCGATTCGAAGTCGACGTGACTCTTCAGTTGAAAGGCGCGACTAAGACCGATGCTCTCGGCGTGCAAGCCGTGTTGCGCGTCCGTCCCGGGCCCGCCGACGGTGAGGGCCGGCACTTCGAGCTGAGCGAGCTGAAATTTTCGAATGAAGCCTTATCGCTCGAGGATCACTGCCGCGACATGCGGCGAAACTCGCGATTGTTCGCCAGCGTGCAGGCGCGTGAGATCGTGATCGGTATGCCCGAGGCCGCGGTGAAAGCCAGCTGGGGCGAGTGGCGCACGCGAGCGGCACGCAACGATGGATCGACGGTGCTCCAATATGAGGGGCGCGAGGTGCGCCTGCGCGGCGGGCTCGTCGAGTCGTGGTCCATCGCGCCGAGCGGGCGGGCGGAGTAGCACGAAACGGCCAAGCTTCAAATGTCTTAAAAAACACAGGGTTTCGTATCATCTCCTGCCAAAAGCCTTGATAACTCGGGCTGGTATAGGAGGACAAACCATGGCTATCTTTGATGCAAATAAACGTCTCGAAGGGCGCGCCGTTCACGGTGTGAGCCATTCACTCATGAGCTGGAAGGCGGTCTTCGCCGGCCTGCTCGTCGGATTACTAACGTACGCGATCTTGTTCACGCTCGGCGTGGGCATCGGCGGACTCACCCTTCGTGAAGTCGTGCAAGACGGCGGCGGGCAAGGGCTCGGCATCGGCACCGGTATTTGGATGGTGTTGATCAACGTCGTCGCCCTCTTCGTCGGCGGTTACTTCGCGGCTCGTATTTCGAACTACGCGACGCCGAGAATCGGCGCGGCTCAGGGCTTCGTGATCGCCGCGATGTTTTTCGGATTCATGTTCTACCAGATGGTTTCGGTCGCGGGGCTCGCGGGCCGCGGTGTTTCGAACGTGGTCGGCTCGGCCGGCGGAGCGGCAATGGATGCCGTACAAAGCCCTGAAGTGACCAAGCAGATCGAAACGGCGCTCGGCAACAACGTCAATCTCAAATCAGACTATGACACCGTCGTGCAGGGTGTGGCCACGCGGCTCCTTCGCGGCGATCGTGAGTCGGCACGCAACTACCTGGCGTATCAAGCCGGCATTTCTCCGCAAGAAGCTCAGGCCCGCATCGACCGGCTGCAGATTCAGGCGCAAGGCCAGCTGAAAGAAGCCGGAGAAACGACGGCCGAAATCATCGCCGGTCTCGGCTGGGCCGGCTTCATCGTGCTCCTGCTAGGGACCGTTGCCTGCTGTTTCGGCGGTGCCGCCGGCTCGCGCGCGAATTTGCGCCATCCGATGGATGAGCAGGACGTCGCGCACATCGAGACCGCGCGCACGGCCTGACGTAAGAGTCAAACGTGCAAAGGCGAGGGCCCGCGCGGTGTCGTGGGCCTTTTTATATTATCGTGTTGGGTTCGCCGTATTGTGACGAATTAGCCGTGCTCGTCGCGAATGTCGCCGACGAGCTCTTCGAGCACGTCTTCCATCGTGACGATGCCTAGGCTCCGGCGGGACTGCGGATCCCGCACGATGGCCATGTGGGCGCGCCGGGTTTGAAACGTGCGCATCAGCCGGTCTTGACGTACCGTGGGCTCAGCGATCAAGACGGGCCGCGCGGTTTTTTGAAACGCGTCGTTGGAGAAGCTGGTCAGAAGGTGCGGCCACAGATCCTTCATGTGGACGAGCCCGATCACCGTGTCGAAGTCGCGCTCGCACAGCGGAAAACGCGTGTGCATGTTCTTCATGATGACGGCCATGTTCTGCTCGAACGGACGGGCCAGCGAAATGTAATCGACTTTGTCGGCGGGAACCATGATGTCGCGGGCGCGCTTATCCGAAAACTCGAACGCGCGCGTGATGATCTGCGCCTCGTTTTCGGTGATGACGCCTTCTTCTTTCGACTCGCGCATCACCATCTTCAGCTCCTGCTCGGTGAGCGGCTGCTCCTCATACCCGTCGTAACCCAAAAATCGCAGGATGAAATTCGCGATGACCGTGAAGCTCCAGATGAGCGGATACGACGCCTTGTAAAACAGCAGGAGCGGTTTGCTCACGGCGAGCGCGATCTTCTCGGCGTTTTGAATCGCCATGCTTTTCGGCACGAGCTCGCCCAGCACCACGTGCAGCATGGTGATCGTGAAAAACGCGAGCAGGGTGGCGACGATGTGGTGGCCGTTGCTATCGGGAGGAAACACTTCGGGAAAGAACCGGATCAGCAGATCCGCGAACGCGGGCTCGCCGATCCAGCCGAGCGCGAGGCTTACGATCGTAATGCCGAGCTGAGTGGCCGATAAGTATTCGTCGAGTTGCTCGACCATGAGGAGCGAAACGCGAGCGGCTTTGACGTTTTGCCCCGCGAGCTCTTCCAGGCGCGTGCGACGCACTTTGACGATCGCGAACTCAGCCGCGACGAAAAACCCGTTCATAAATACGAGAACTAAAGCGGCGATTGAGCCCGCGAAGGAATACAACAGCTGCAGCGTCTGATCCATCAGGTGGTGGATATCATAATGACATAGCCTCATTTGTCATTAAAGGGATGGGGCGCCATGCGCCGCCGCCGACCGTCTCATTGTGAGACGAAGCCGGGCCGTTAAGTCGGCTGGCCGTTAGTCCGATGAGTAAACTAGACGGAGGTACGCAGTAATGGCCTTTCAAGACGACATGAAGGAAGTGCATGGCTTCCTGCAGCACACCACCCAGGGGAACCTCAAAAAAATGCTAGTCGACGGGCGATTCACCGATGCCCACCTCAATCTGTTGCTCAAGCTCGTTCGCAGCCCTCAGCAACAATTCGTTGAGATGGCAGAGCGTGGAGAGTTTCCGAAAATGAAATTTTCGAATTCGGAAGCGGCGATCAAGGAGAAATTCTGGAAGGACTGCTTCGACACCCTGATGTCGCGCGGCCTTCTCTCGGCTGGCCCAGCCCCTGTGGCGGCGCCCGCTGCAAAAGCAGCTTAGTCCCAGTCCAGCTCGTGGGTGCGGCGGGCGTTCCGGCTCGCCGTTGCCCCATCTATCTCTTTCAGCAAAAAACCCAGTTTGGCGATCATCGTTTCGATTACGGCCATGTTGCGCCGGCAACGGTCGATGACGTCGACCACGCTTTCCTCATGCCGCCCGGGGGCGGGTACCACATGCGGCGCAGGCCCACTTTCAAGCCGCTCTTTGAGTTTTCGTACGGTATTCACGTCTTTCTCCTATTTCGAGCTCACCGATAAAATTGTAGTACGGACGAATTCACGCGAAATCGAGTTGGGGCGCGACTTGAATTTCAGCGCGAGCAGCTTCCCGGGTTCGCGAAAAACGTAGAGCTGGCCGCTTTCGCCGCTCTCGCTGATGAAGGCGGGCTTGCCCTGAACGTCGATCGGGCGGAAAGCTTGTCCCGGGAACTGGCGTTTCAGCTGCGCTTCGAGCGCGGCGGGCGACGAGGCGCGCGGATCAGCGAGCGCCGTGATCTGCACCTGGCTCGGATCGCTGACACCTGACTCCACGAAGCCGACGGAGGCGTGCCGCTCCAGCACGTTCCAGACGTGCGGGTAAAGGGTTTCGAAGGCACCGGCAGGATTCGAATACACGCGAAACGGATTGCCGAGCTCGCCTCCGATGTCGAACTGCTGGGCTGAGGCCATCGGGCCGAGCGCCATTGAAATCAGAATTACGAGTGCCTTC
>DASUEL010000341.1:0-2290 GCA_036275095.1 Bdellovibrionales bacterium | reverse complement strand
GGGACGTTACATGGTTTATTACGACAAACTCACGACGATTCTTCTCAAATCCGTGCAGGAGCTGAAAGAGAAGGCCGACGCTCAAGAGCGCGAGCTCGCGGCACTGAAGCACGCGGTTTGCGAAATCAATCCGAAGGCGGAGGTTTGCCGGTGAGCGCGCCCGCGCGCGGCGAGCTCAAGTCTTTGCTGCTGCTGGCCGCCGTGGCCGGCGCCGCGGCCGCCGGCGGGGCCTATCTTGGTGCCTCCTTCGCGTTCCGCGGTTTCGAGGCGGTGCCTTCGCCGCCCCCGCTTTCGCACCAGCCGCCGCCCGCAGTGCGAGGGTATCCCGGAAGGATCAAGGAAATTTCGGAAAGCAAAATTCTCATTTCGGTAATTGAGCCATCAGGCGACGCCTTGGGCCCGAAGCATGTCGATAAAACCGTTCATGTGGTGCCGGGGACGAAACTCATCAAACGCGAGCTCGGGGGAGCGGAGCGGCCGACGCCAAACGCTCCCCATCTCCAAATGACCGAAAAACCGATTCGTTTGGAAGACCTGAAAGTCGGAGACATGGTGTTCGCGGCCGGTCACTCCGATATTCGCGGTCAAGATTCTTTCGAAGCGGCTGAGATCGTCGTTGAGAGTGGACCGCCACCACCGCCGCCGATGGACATGCCGCCGCCCCCGCCGCCCATGGACCTTCTGCCGCCGCCCGTGAAAGCTCAGCCGGGTCAAAAGCGGCCCACGAAGAAAGCGCCGGGCAAAAAGCCGGCGCCTCAAAAATCATGAACCTTGATGAGTGCAGCGAAGGCGCTTAGTTCGCCGTCGCCGGATCCGCATCGGCCTTGTCGGCCGGCTTGCGGCCGAGCGCGTTCAGAATGAACGTCGCGGTTTGAAGCGCGTTCTCTGTCGGCCGCGCCGCCGGGCCGTTGTTGTACACCGGTGCCTGCACGCGGGAAGCGTTCGTGGGCACGCCGCTCACGGTGACGTTTTCCGAGAGCTGCACGAGTGCTTTGTACGAGTTGAGTTTGCCCGACGTCGCCGTTTTGTCTTGAAGGCCCAGGATCTGATCGGAGGTCTTGAGAATCTGGTCGCGCACCTTGCGGTAGTTGAACTCCCGATTATGCGCCAGAATGAGCGCTGCAACCCCGCTCACGAACGCGGTCGCCTGCGAGGTTCCGGTCATGAGGCCGTACTTGCCGTCGGGAAGGGTCGAGAAGATGCCCTCGCCGGGGGCCGCGATGTGAACCGTCTTTTCGCCGTAGTTGCTGGTCGGCAACACCTGCGCGCTCGGGTTGATGGCCGTCACCGAAATGATGTTGTCTTCGGGATAATCGGCCGGGAAGTATTTTTGCTGATCGGAGTTGGACTTCTCGTTTCCGGCCGCGGCCACGAAGAGGATGCCCGCTTCTTTCGCCGCTTGAACGGCCTCGCGCTCCTCTTGGCTGTACTCGATGCCGCCGCCCGAATAGTTGATGATGTGGGCCTTCTTTTGAATCGCGTAACGGATCGCGCGAATCGTGTTTTTGAGATTGTCGTTCGCTTTCGCGTACGGGTCGTAATATTTGAGCACCATGAGACTCACCTGCGGTGAGACGCCGCTGATGCCGACGCCATTGCCGCCCTCGGCGCCTACGATGCCCGCGATATGCGTGCCGTGGCCGTGCCGGTCGGCGAGGTCGTGGTTGTCGCCCACGAAATTCCACCCGTGAACGTCGTCGACGAAACCATTGCCGTCGTCATCAAGCTTGTTGGTGGCTTTATCACGGCCGTTCTTGTCGAAGCCCGTTTCGCCGGGATTGCGCCAGAGATTTTTTCGCAAATCGGGATGTTTCGAATCGATACCCGTGTCGATGACTGCCACGACGATATCGCGGCTTCCTTGGGTGACGGCCCACGCTTTGGCGGCCGCCACGTCCGATTCGCCGTTCGTGCCCATAAGGCCCCAATTCTTCGCAATAGCGGGGTCCGACAAGAGGACCTTGAGCTCCTTTTTAGAGTCGAGCTCGAGGGCGCGGGGCGTACCGAGGCTCAAGAAACGGGCCGTGCCCGATTCGTCGACCGGCTCCGGTTTCAGCTGCCGGTAGCCGAAAAAGCCTGTGGCGGAGAGGATCAGTGTTCCCACGGCGATCGTGAGGAGTTGCTTGTTCGTTGCCATAGAGCCCCCGTTTCGAGTCCTGTTCATGCGCTTTATAAGAGCAAAACCAGGGCCCTGGCGGCCGTCGCCTAAGTGCTGGAATTTACGAATATATTTATTTGAGACGGGCGCGGCGCTTGGTTATCTTTTAAAGCGCTGTAAACCCTCTAGCCA